>PWVO01000159.1 GCA_003561825.1 Candidatus Woesearchaeota archaeon
AACAGTTAATGTACTTGATAATCTTGTAATTGAATATGGTGGTAAAAAATTTTATCTTGTACATGATCCTGCTAATATCCCTTCAGATTGGAAAGATTGGGCAATCTGTGGGCATCATCATAACAACAAACTGGATGAATACCCATTTATTGATAAAAAGAACAAAAGGATTAATGTATCTACTGAATTAACTAAATTCCGTCCTATTGATATGGATGAAATAATCAAAAAGATTGAAGAGTAGTAAGGTTTTCTCGCCCTTCCGTTTCGTTCGTTTAGCCCAAAAAATTATTGGATTTAACATCAGTTAAACGAGATTATATTGTGTTAAATGTTATTAGAGAGCCTGTAATCCGGCCGGCCGAAGGGATTGGCAGTATGAAAAAGATGACGAGCCGATAGATTTATAAAGTTAAAATCTATTATAAAATAGTAACAAGATTTGGGAGGGGCAGGAAAAATGAGTTTAGAAGCATCTTTTTTAGTTTCAGAGAAAAAGAGAACTACTTTTATTGATAATAAGATTATTGGAAAATTACCTAAAGATTCCAGAGAAAATGCAAAAAAAAGAGCAGCAAAAATAGTTACTGATTATGTTGGACAGGATATAAATGCACTTTCTGTTCTTGCTTATGCTGCTGAACAAGGAAAATTTGAAGAGTTCGCACAAAAACTTGAACAGCATTATCAAGACAATTTACAGGATGTACATCCAGAAGCAAGAAATAACGCAAGAATTCCTGGTGCAGTCCGAACCGAAAAATTTTTCTCAGACTGTTATAAATCTCTGGGAATTGAGCCTCAACAATAAAGGCTCACCCGCCTCTCTCCTATGAAATACGCAGCAAATATTGCTTTAATCCCGGAAAGAGAAATGTACAATAGGGCAATTGAACTAAGCAAAAGGCTGGATTCAGAGTATGTCTTAGGGGAAAATGCTGTTCCCCATATCTCGCTTGTTCATTGCGTTCTTGATTCAGATGATTTTGATGCAGTTTTTTCAAAAATAGAAACACTGGCCTCAAATACCCGCCCGCTGAAACTTAGGTTTGAAGAAACTTTTGTAGGCCCGAATTCTGGCTCTTTCTGGCTAAAAACAAATGTTTCAAAAGAAATATATGAGCTGCATGAGGATTTAATCTCTCAACTTTCTCCTTATTTCTGCAATAACCCAGACAAATCAATGTTTGCAAACCCAGAATCAATCACAGGAGAAACTGAATGGGTAAAAAATTATCTGGCAAAATCCTCCCATGAAAACTTTAAGCCCCATCTTACTCTGGGATTTGGGAACCTGTCAGTTGCTTTGCCTTTAGAATTTCTTGCAGACAAATTGTCAGTTTACCAAATCGGCAGATATGGAAGCTGCGCTAAAGAGCTAAAAACTTTCAGATTAAACCCATGATTTGCCCTTTTCTGCCCAAGCCACCCAAAACATTTATAAATATGCTCTTAAAGTATTTATTAAAAAGAGGTGTATTTCATGGATAAAAATTCAGCTTTAGTTCTGTGGTTCGATCAGCTAGGGATAGAGGATGTTCATTTAGTGGGCGGAAAGAATGCCAGCCTTGGGGAGATGTACAGGCTACTGACCCCAAAAGGAGTAAAAATCCCAAACGGATTTGCCCTAACTGCCCATGCTTACAGGGTTTTTATTGAGGAAAACAAGCTTGCCGAGCACATAAAAGATATTCTAAAAGACCTTGACACAGGCGACATGGCCAACCTTTCTGAAAGAGGCCACAAAGTAAGGGAACTGATCCTCAGAGCAGAATTCCCTGAATCATTAAAAAAAGAGGTCATTGAAGGATACAGAAACCTCTGCATCCAGTACGGAGACAAGACAGATGTCGCTGTAAGAAGCAGTGCAACAGCAGAGGATCTGCCGGATGCAAGCTTTGCAGGCCAGCAGGAAACCTTCCTCAACATAAGAGGGGATGTTATGCTTGTTGATGCATGCAAAAAATGCTTTGCATCTTTATTTACCAACAGAGCTATAAGCTACAGGCAGGACAAAAGCTTTGACCATTTCAATATAGCACTGAGCGTAGGGATACAGAAAATGGTAAGAGCTGACCTTGCAACCTCTGGGGTTATGTTCTCAATTGACACAGAAACTGGCTTTAAGGACGCAGTGCTTGTAACAGGCTCTTACGGCCTTGGCGAAAATGTAGTCCAGGGAGCTGTTAACCCAGATGAGTTTTATGTATTCAAGCCAACTCTAAGGCAGGGCTTCAGGCCAATAATAAACAGAAAGCTCGGCTCAAAGCATATCAAGATGATATACGATATGCAGGGAACAAAAAGCCCGACAAAAAATGTCTCTGTTGCAGAAGAAGAAAGAAACAGGTTCTGCCTTTCTGATGACGAGATACTTGAACTCGCAAGATGGGCAGTGATAATTGAAGACCATTATTCGGAAAAAGCAGGGCATTTCAAGCCAATGGACATGGAATGGGCAAAAGACGGCATAACAGGAGAGCTTTTCATAGTCCAGGCAAGGCCTGAAACAGTCCAGAGCAGAAGAGATGAAAACAAGCTGATGAAATATGTGCTCAATGAAAAATCCGATGTTCTTGTCATAGGAAGCAGCATAGGAGAAAGAATCGGATGCGGAAAGGCCAATGTAATAAAAGATGTAAAAAACATAGGCCAGTTCAGGAAAGGCGAAGTCCTGGTTACTGAGATGACTGACCCTGACTGGGAGCCGATAATGAAAATCGCCTCAGCAATTGTAACAAACAGAGGCGGAAGAACATGCCACGCAGCAATAATCAGCAGAGAGCTCGGCATACCATGCGTTGTGGGAACACTCAGCGGCACAGAAAAGATACAGCAGGGCCAGGATGTTACAATTGACTGCAGCAATGGCGAAGAGGGCTATGTCTACACCGGAATACTCAAATACGAGATAGAGGAGCATGACCTTGCCTCAATAGAAAGGCCAAAAACCAAGATAACAATGAACATAGGCACTCCTAGCCAGGCATTTGAAAAAAGCTTTACCCCAAATGACGGCGTAGGCCTTGCAAGAGAAGAATTCATCATGATGTCAATAAAAGCGCACCCTCTTGCACTCCTTAAATACGACACACTAAAAGACGAGAATGCAAAGCATGAGATAGACCGCCTGACTTACGGCTATAATGACAAGCTAAGCTACTTCATAGACAAGCTTGCAGAAGGAGTTGGCCTGATAGCAGCAGCATTCTACCCCAAGCCAGTCATAGTAAGGCTCAGCGACTTCAAGAGCAACGAGTATGCAAACCTTCTGGGAGGAAAAGAGTTTGAGCCCTGCGAGGAAAACCCAATGATCGGCTGGAGAGGAGCATCAAGATACTACAGCAAAGAATACCAGGAGGCTTTTGGCCTTGAGTGCAAATCCATGCTCAAAGTAAGAAACGAGTTCGGCCTGACAAATGTAATAGTCATGGTTCCGTTCTGCAGGACAGTGGAAGAAGGCAAGAGAGTTCTTGAGACAATGAGAAATCACGGCCTTGTTCAGGGAGAGAACGGGCTCCAGGTCTACTGCATGTGCGAAATCCCAAGCAATGTAATAATGGCAGACCAGTTCCTTGATGTCTTTGATGGGTTCAGCATAGGCACAAACGACCTTACACAGCTCATCCTTGGAGTTGACAGGGACTCAGCACTTGTAAGCCATGTCTATGATGAAAGAAACGAAGCAGTCAAGTTTATGGTCAAGCAGGTGATTGAAAAAGCCAACAGCCGCGGGAAGTACATAGGCATATGCGGCCAGGCCCCAAGCGACTATCCTGAGTTTGCAGAGTTTGTTGTAGAGGCCGGCATACACTCAATGTCCCTCAACCCAGACACAGTAATCAAGACCACAATGGCCATAAACGAGCTCGAGAAAAGGCTCGGCAAGAAGTGATTTTTATTCTTTTATAAGATTTTTTTGGCCAAGATTATAATTGATTTCATATTGTTTATTCTTGATTAATTTAATTGAGTCCAATTTTTTGATATTTTCAAATTTGTACTCATATATCCTGAATGAATCTTTATCTTTTCCGATAATCCTTACA
>PWVO01000191.1 GCA_003561825.1 Candidatus Woesearchaeota archaeon
GCCTGAAAAAAAGATTCTTGAGGATGAAAGCTCAATTTTCATGAGTGCAAAGGACTATAAATTTGTGCTTTCAGACATAAGCAGCTCAGACAGGCTTTTAGACCAGTCAATAAGGCTTGCAATTAAAATCAATGACATCAAGATAGAGGATGATGAAAAGCTTAAGGCGCTTTACGAGTCATTGAGCGGCCTTCACCAGAAGATAATTGCTATTGACAACAAGCTTTCAAAAAATTAAGGTGATAAAATGCAGAACAAGCCGGTTTTTGTCAAAATTGACGAGTATAATGAGATTTCAAAAACAGTAAAGAACATAAAAGGGAAAATTGAACAGGCAAAAACAATACTTAAGAGGATAAGCGAGCTTAAGATTGAGGAATACAACCAGCTTAGCAAATGGGGATCCAGCCTCGGTGAAGTTGAAAAAAAAATAGATGCTGTGGACAAGGCACTTGGAAAGCCAGAGCAGGTTTGAGCGTGGTTTTATGGCTCCTGAAAAAAACAATAAAGGCAATGATTTCTTTGTGTGTATAGCGGAAGCAAGGGAAATAAGGGTTAAACTCCTTGAGTCTTCTAAGACAATTATAAAAGGATTAAGAGACTATGAGTCAATAAGGGCAGTAAGGCAGGAGAGATATAAGAGGATTATTGAGTTCAAGGAGATTATAAAAGACATTAAAAGCCAGATAACAGGCCTTAAGGAGAGGCTGCCTAAACACGAGTTCATCGAGGCTCCTGAAGTTCCTGCTCCTGCTGAAAAAGAAGAGCCCAGGGCAACAATCCCCAAGCAGAGCAAAAAGGCAAGCGAGATAATGAGGCTTGAGAAAGACCTTTCTGAGATTGAGGCAAGGCTGAGCAACATATAAGAGCCTGTTCTCTCAATCACACGCTTAAAGGCAGCGGCATAAAGAAAGCTTTTTATAATCATGGCTAATTCTCAGGGCTGTGCGGGGATGGCAGAGCGGCCAAATGCGGTGGACTCAAGTAAGTTGAGTGATGAGCTTTTTGCAATGATTTTTCCGCTGTGTGAAATCCATTTCCTTAGTGGATACAAGGGTTCGAATCCCTTTCCCCGCATTCTCCTGGATTTTTCTGAGGGTGATTACTCCCATTCCATTGTCGCAGGGGGCTTGTTTGATATGTCGTAAGCTACTCTGTTTACCTGGCTTATTTCATTTGTTATTCTTGCAGAGATTTTTTCAAGAACATCATAAGGGATTTTGGCGAAGTTTGCTGTCATTGCGTCTTTTGACTCTATGATTCTTACAACTATGGGGTATTTGTAGCTTCTTGCATCGCCCTGTATGCCTACTGACTTTACTGGAAGCAATACTGCAAATGCCATCCAGACTTTGCTGTAAAGCTTTTTGAGCTTAAGCTCCTGCTCTATTATGTGTGATGCTTTTCTTACTATCTCTGCTTTTTCAGGCGTCACCTCTCCCAATATTCTGACTGCAATGCCTGGCCCTGGAAAAACATGCCTTCCTGATATCTCTTCTGGAAGCCCTGTTTCTTTTGCAACCTTTCTTACTTCGTCTTTGTAGAGGTTTCTCAAAGGCTCGTAAAGCCTGAGGTTCATGTTTTCAGGCAGGCCCCCAACATTGTGGTGGGACTTTATCACAGAAGAGTTTTTTGTTATGCCGCTCTCTATCCTGTCTGAGTATATTGTGCCCTGGACAAGTACTGTTGCTTTTTCAAGCCTTGCCTCTTTCTCAAATATCTTTATGAAAAGATTTCCTATTATTTTTCTTTTTTTCTCAGGGTCTACAACTCCTTTTAGATTTTTGAAGAAAAGGCCTGAGGCTTTTATTATCTTTAGCTTTAATGGGAATTTTGAGAATGCCTTTATTATGAATTCTGTCTCCTTGTGGCGCATAAGGCCTGTGTCAACATATATTGCAGTGAGCTTTTTTCCTATTGCCTTGCTTAAAAGTGCTGCTGCTGTTGATGAGTCTATTCCTCCTGATAATGCAATAACTGCTTTTTTGCCTTTAAGCTCTTTTTTTGCCTCTGAGATTATATCATTTATTATGCCCTGTGTTTTCCACTGCTTTTTTGCTCTGCACACTGATACTGCAAAGTTTTCAAGTATTTTATCCCCTTGCTCTGTGTGGCTTACTTCTGGGTGAAACTGCACTCCGTAGATGCTTTTTTCTGTGTTTTCAAATCCTGCTATTGGGGAGTTTTTTGTTGAAGCTGTTATTGAATATGCTTCTGGGAGTGACTCAACAATGTCTCTGTGGTTCATCCATGCCTTGATTTTGGGGCCAAGGCCTTTAAGCAATGAGCTTTTGCTCCTGATTTGGGTTTCTGTCAAGCCGTATTCGCCTGAGCCTGCTGCTGATACTTTTCCGCCTTCAAGCTGGGCAATAAGATGGTGGCCGTAGCATATGCCGAGGACAGGCACTCCTATGCTCAGGAGATCTTTGCTGCATTTGGGTGATTTTTCAGAATAAGCCGAGGCTGCACCGCCTGAGAGAATTATGCCTTTGAGGCCATTTATTTTTAAGAGTGAAGACGCTTCTGTGTCGCAGGGAAGGACTTCAGAATAAACACCTATGTCTCTTATCCTGCGGGAAATAAGGTGAGAGTACTGGCCTCCAAAGTCTAATACTGCAATTGCGCCCATATTAAAGAAAAGGCATGTGAGTATTTATATCTTTTGGAAAGGTTAATTCAAGAGCTTCTTTTTTTCTGCAGTTGTTTTTCTCATAGCCTCATTGGTTTATTTCAGAGCAAGGCAATTCATGCCCAAAAACAGAAAGATTTATAAATTAGCTCGTTTTTATTAAGCATGAATAAATTTTAGTGAGGCTAAAATGTACATAAAAAGATTTTTGGAAAAAGAGATTATACAGTTTCTTAAAGCAAAGGAGATAATTGCAATTCTCGGGCCAAGGCAGAGCGGAAAGACAACTCTTATGAAAAAGATATTTGAAGGATTAAAAAACGCCAGGCTTATCTCATTTGAAGACAGAGAGATAGTTGAGCTTTTTGTGAATGATGTAAAGGGGTTTGCTGAGCTGTACATTAAAGGAGTGGATTTTTTATTTATAGATGAGTTTCAGTATGCCAAAGACGGGGGCAAGAACCTGAAATTTCTTTATGACCACTATGATACAAAGATAATAATAACTGGCTCTTCTGCACCTGATTTATCAGTGCAAAGCATAAAATATCTTGTAGGCAGGATTTTTGTGCTTAATCTTTATCCTCTTTCTTTTGAAGAGTTTGTCATGTTTAAAGATGAAAGGATGCACAGGATGATGAAGAAGGAGATGATTTCAGAATCTGCTGCTGGGATTATTAACAGGCTTTATCATGAGTACTGCATTTATGGGGGGTATCCAAGGGTTGCTGTTTCCGGGACAGCAAAAGAGAAAGAAGAGGTTCTGAAGAACATATACAACACATATTTTCTTAAGGAAATAAAAGAGATACTTCAGCTGGCTGATGACTTTAAGCTAAGCAATCTTATAAAGGTTCTTGCTGTCCAGAGCAGCGGGATTGTCAACTATAATGAGCTTTGCAGTGCCACTGGGTTTAATTATAATGAGCTTTTAAAGAACATGAATGTTCTAAAGAAGACATTTATTACAATTGAGTGCAGGCCTTTTTTTACAAACAAAAAAAAGGAGATTGTAAAGGCCCCAAAGGTGTATTTTCTGGATTCTGGCTTCAGGAATATGGTGCTCGGCAATTTTCAGGATCCTGGCAAAAGAACAGACATAGGAGCAATAAATGAGGGGTTTGCGTGTTCTGAGATTTTCAAGAAAGGCATTGAGCCAAGGTACTGGAGAACAAAAGCCGGGGCTGAAGTTGATTTTGTGATAGAGAAAAATGGAAAGATAATTCCTATTGAAGTAAAGTCTTATATGCCAAGGCCTAAGCTGACAAGGTCTTTCATGAATTTTGTTGAGGAGTATAAGCCAGAAAAGGCTTTTGTGCTTTCAAACCAGATAAAGAAAGCAAGGCATAGAAATACAAGGGTTTTTTTCTGGCCTTTGTTCAAGGCCGGGTATGCAGC
>PWVO01000021.1 GCA_003561825.1 Candidatus Woesearchaeota archaeon
AGGCCGAGGTTTTTGAATTGGACGCTTTTGGCGAGTAGTTTGTGGGTGCCGATGACGATGTCTACGCTGCCGTTGGCGAGTCCGGTGAGGACTTTTTGCTGGGCTTTGTCGCCGCCGAAGCGAGAGAGGCTTTCGATGCGTAGTCCGGTTTCGGCGAAGCGGTCGGCGAAGTTTTGGTAGTGCTGTTGGGCGAGTAGGGTGGTGGGGACGAGGATGGCGACTTGGGTGCCGCTGTAGGCGGCGACGAAGGCGGCGCGCATCGCTACTTCGGTTTTGCCGAAGCCGACGTCGCCACAGACGACGCGATCCATGGGGTGGGGTGCTTGCAGGTCGGTGACTACCGATTCAATGGCTTGTTGTTGGTCGGGGGTCTCTTCGAAGGGGAAGGCGGCGGCGAAGTTGCTGTAGGCTTCGCCGGGGTCGGGGAAGGCGACTCCGGTGTGGGCGGCGCGGCGGGCGTGTATTTCGAGCAGTTCGGCGGCGACATCATGGACTTTTTCTGCTGCTTTGTGTTTGATGCGTTCCCACTGGTCGCCGCCGAGGCGGTGCAGCGGGGCGTTTTCGGGGGATGCGCCGGAGTAGCGGCTGATGCGGTGGAGGGAGGAGACCGGGACGTAGAGTTTGTCGCTGCGTGCATATTCGAGGGTGAGGAACTCGGTTTCTACTCCGTCGATGGTGATGGCTTGGAGGCCGAGGTAGCGTCCGACACCGTGGTCTTCGTGGACTACGGGTGCGCCGATGTGCAGTTCGGTGAGGTTGCGTACGACCTGTTCGGCGTCGCGGCTGCGGGCGCGGCGGCGGCGTTCTTGGCGGACTCGTTCGCCGAGGAGTTGGCTTTCGGTGATAATCGCCAGGGCGGCGTTGGGGAGCCAGATCCCTTGTTCGAACTGGGCGGTGGTGAGGGCGAGTTGCTCCTTGCCGTCGCGAAATGCGGACCAGTTTTCGACCGGTTGCGGGCGGAGTTCGAAGGCGGCGAGGGTGTCGCGTAGCATTTCGCGCCGTCCGGCGCTTTCGGCGACGAGCAGTACCCGTTCGGGGTGGTTGCTGAGAAAGGTTTGCAGGGCGGCGGCGGGCTGTTCGCTGCGGGCGGTGATGCCGAGGGGGGGGAGGCGTTGGGTGGCGAAGTTGATGGCGCGGCTGTAGCCTTTGCGGCGCTGTTCGATTTCGCTCTGCTGGAGGCGAATGGAGTGTCCTTGGTGTAGCCGTTGGGAGAATTCGTCGGCCTCTAGGTAGAGTGCGGCGGGGGGGAGTAGTGGGCGGTCGCGGTCGTGGCGGCGCTGTTCGTAGCGTTCGGCGACTTGGCTGAGAAAGCTTTCGGCGCGTTCGCGGGTCTGTTCGCTGCGGATGATGAGTCGCGTGGCGGGGAGGTAGTCGAAGAGGTCGCTACTGTTGGGGAAGAAGAGCGGGAGGTAGGATTCCAGGCCGCCGGGGGCGTTGCCGTTGCTGACTTCGCGGTAGATTGTGGAGAGCTGGGGGTCGCCTTCGAAGCGGGTGCGGTAGTTTTGCCGAAAGCGGGTGATGCCCTCTTTGTCGAGCGGAAATTCGCGGGCGGGGAGCAGGGCGATTTCGCTGACTTTGTCGCGGGTGCGCTGGGTTTCGGGGTCGAAGCGGCGAATGGATTCGATTTCGTCGTCGAAGAGGTCGAGGCGGAGCGGTTGGCTGCTGCCCATCGGGAAGAGGTCGAGTAGTGAGCCGCGCACGCTGAACTCGCCGTGTGCCATGACTTGGGCGACGTAGCGGTAGCCGGCCTGTTCCAGGCGCTGGCGCATTGCTTCCAGGTCGATTCGCTCGCCGACTTTGACGACAAAGGCGTGGGCATCGAGGTAGCTTTGCGGGGGGAGGCGTTGCAGTAGGGTGACGACCGGGACGACCAGTACTCCGCGTCGGGTCTGCGGTAGGCGGTAGAGGCTTTTGAGGCGTTGCGAGACCAGTTCGGGGAGTGGGGAGAAGGTGTCGTAGGGGAGGGTTTCCCAGTCGGGAAAGGGGAGTATCGGAGTCTGCTCTTCGAGAAAGAAGTGGAGCGCTTGTTCTAGTTCGTTGGCCGCTTGTACGTCGTCGGCGACGACCATTACCAGGCCGGGGAACTCCTGTACTGCCCGGGCAATCGCTAGCGCTGGGGCGGCTCCGTAGAGCTGCCCCCACTGAATGCGCTCTCCGGCGGCGCTCGGTAGCGGTGGGTGGAGGGGGTCGGCTAGCGGTTGTGGTTCGGTCATTCGGGGTGCGACTGCGGGTTGAGGTGGGGATTAACCGGCGACCTGTTCGATGCGATCGAGCGCTTCGCGGAGCTTGTCCATGCTGGTGGCGATGGAGATGCGGACGTGGCCAACCAGGCCGAAGGCGGATCCGGGGACGAGGGCGACTCCTGCTTGGGTGATTAGGTGTTCGGATAGCTCCAGGTCGTTGCCGATGCCATCTAGCCGTTCGATGACTCCTTTGACACTGGGGAAGACGTAGAAGGTGCCGTTGGTTGGGAGGCATTCAATGCCGTTAATACGGTTGAGCCGTTCGACGACGTAGTCGTGGCGCTCTTTGAAGGCGGTGAGCATCTCGCCGATGCAGTTTTGTGGCCCCTCTAGTGCGGTCTGTGCGGCTACTTGGGAGATGGAGACCGGGTTGGAGGTGCTTTGGGATTGCACTTTTTTCATTGCTTTGATCACCTCTACCGGCCCTCCGGCGTAGCCGATGCGCCAGCCGGTCATTGAGTAGGCTTTGGAGACGCCATTGAGTACTAGGGTGCGGCTGTAGAGTTCGGGGCAGGCGTTGAGGATGTTGACAAAGGGGGTGTCACCCCAGAGGATGTGTTCATACATGTCGTCGGTTGCGACGACGATGCGCGGATGTTCTAGCAGGACTTCGCCTAGTGCGCGTAGCTCTTCGCGGCTGTAGGCCATGCCGGTGGGGTTGGAGGGGCTGTTGATGACAAAGAGCCGGGTGCGATCATTGATTGCGGCGGCTAACTGTTGCGGGGTGATTTTGAAGTTTTGTGCTGCTCCGGCCTGAACGAAGACCGGAACGCCATCGGCTAGCAGGGTCATGTCGGGGTAGGAGACCCAGTAGGGGGCGGGGATGATTACTTCGTCGCCGTGGTCGAGGATCGCTTGGGCGAGGTTGTAGAAGCTCTGTTTGCCGCCGCTGGAGACTAGGATCTGTTCCGGTAGGTAGTCGATGCCGTTGTCGCGCTTGAATTTGGCGATTACGGCTTGTTTGAGGGCGGGGGTGCCGTCAACTGCGGTGTATTTGGTGAAGCCGTCGCGAATCGCTTGAATCGCGGCAGATTTGATGTGGTTGGGGGTGTCGAAGTCTGGCTCACCGGCCCCTAGTCCAATTACGTCGCGTCCCATTGCTCGCATCTCCGCTGCGCGTGCCGTGATGGCGAGTGTTGGAGAGGGCTTGATGGCCCTGACACGATTTGAAAGTTTAATCGTCATAATCGCATTATTACCCTTTGACGGAGCGAGTTGTTGAACCGGCAGGGATCGACCTAGTCGGTGGCGAGTTGGGTGACCTTGCTGCGCTAGAGGAGAAGCGCTCTCCTCTCTCTTGGGCTATAGGATAGCCGATTTGCGGGGCGATAAAAATACCTAGGGAAGATGTGATCGGTGTGTGGGAGGGTGTGAAGGTGCAAAAGCGCGAAGGTGTGAAGAAAATCGAGATTTGTCAGGTAAAGTGAGTCAAAGCAGTGCTTGAAATGCCTCAACCGTAAGACCTGCGTCTTTTACAATTCCACCCATGGTAAATGCTTTTACGCTACAACCTCAATCTCGCGAGTCTCTCGCTCACGGTTCATCTCGGCTACCGCAGCAAGATACTCACGAATGGCATCTTGAATATTCTCCACGGCCTCTTCCTCACTATCTCCTTCAGACCAACACCCAGGAAGAGCGGGGACGGAGACGCTTATACCCTCTTCAGTACGATGAATAACAATGGTGTATTTCA
>PWVO01000060.1 GCA_003561825.1 Candidatus Woesearchaeota archaeon
AGGCAGCAGTCTGTGAAGCAGGAACTATATGCGGCATCTCGAACATTTTATGATAAACAATAGCCGCTGGAAGCCCCGTCCTTCAGGTCGGGGAGGATGTCACTTAATCAAAATCAAGGACGCTTCTGCCATTATAAATGTCATTGCTATTCCAGTTGTTTATAATCTGAGAGGATAAAATGCCACCTTCTTTATTGATAACCATTGCTGCTGCAAAAGACATTGAGTTTTTCTTTTTTTTCATGCCATTGCGCACAGCTTCTTCAAGGCTTTTTGCAATCTTTGAAGGGTCATCTGATTTAATGTTTATTTCCTCAAAGGGGTTTTCAGGGTCTCTGCCCCATGTTTTTAAGAATCTGCCTTTGCTGTCTTTAAACTTAAATATTTCTATCCTGTAATTTTTTCTTTCATCTTCTTCGTGAAAAGACGCTTTCCAGAGAAATGCCATATCTGCTATAGCTAAAGCGCTTATCCTTGGGGTTTTCTGAGCATCCTTGTAATAGTCAGTTATATCAACAAGGTCTCTTTTATCTTTGTCAATCCTTAAATCAAAAGATCTTTCTGAGCCAAAAGCATTATAAATGACTCTTTCGAGGAAAACCTCGTTATGGTCTTGATGTTTATAGTTTTTTGAAGGAACTAACTTTAACTTTTCGAGATTGTTTGATCTTTCTATGTCTTTATAAAAAACTTCTGCCATTGTCCTAACTATTTCTGTCTGAAGACCATTACCGGAAATCAGAGAATCATTGAATCTTAGAAGTGCCGGATAAGATAATTGGTTTGACGGCTGGTCAATTATATCATTATCCTTGACAATATCTGCTGCAATAACAGCGGAGTTTAAATGATAGAGCGTTATACTCTTAGTTGGGTCGTATTCTACCATAGCAAAGCCAGCGCAGGTGTTGCCTTCTGGTGTCAGGCCGACCATTACTGCTGTGTTATTATAAACCTTGTTTTCAACTGTCCCCAAATAGTTTTGTTTTAAAGGAAGTTCTGCTACGCTTTTTTCTGACATTTTAAGCCCCCATGTCTCTGTTCCGCAAAGAAATAAATGCATGAAGGCCAGCTGCGGAATCCAGAGATTATTTTGTTTCTGTATTATTGCTGAACTATTATATAAATCTTTCTTTTTGTTGTCATTAATTGATGATAACCAAAAGGAGAGGTTGGGAGAGATGTTTTAGAAAGAGAGTTTTGCAGTAAACAATATTACTAAAGAATAAAGAATCCAAGCTTAGTAGTTTGTGACAACTACTTCGTTTATTAGGCCTCTTTTGCTTCCATCGCAGTTAATAGATCTTTTGGCCTTGACTATTTTTATATTAAAGTCGGAATAAAGCTCTTTAATAAAGTCAGTATCGCTATTGCTTAGCATTAACAAGCAGCCTTTTTTATCAAGTTTTCTGAAAACATCAGCAAGCTTCTTCTGCTCCTGCTCAAGAAAAACTTCTTTGGTGTATGTGGTAAAGCTTTTTCCTTTTTTTAATGGATAATAAGGAGGGTCAAGATAAACAAAATCACCTTTTTCTGCTAAATCCAAAACTTTCTCAAAACTCATTGTCCGAATAGAAACATTGGCTAGTAATTTGGAGATCAACAGTAGCTTTTGTTCCTGGATAATATCTGGGTTTTTATAAGAACCCATTGGAACATTAAACTTTCCCTGAGAATTAACTCTATATAAACCATTAAAGCATGTTTTATTTAAATAAATAAATCTTGCAGCTACTTCTAATTTTGGCAGTTCTTTAGAGTCAGTTGATCTGATAGTCAGATAATATTTCTTTCCTTCAGCCACATGGTACTCTTTATGCTGCTTTAGCTCAACAATCAATCTCTCAACATCATTTTTGATAATCTCATATGTATTCATCAGTTCTTCGTTTATATCAGAGATCACAGCTTCTTTTGGCTTAATTTTTTGCATAATATAGAAAAAAACTGCTCCGCTGCCTACAAAAGGCTCAAGATAATTATTAAATTTTTGGGGGAATAAAGGCTCGAACTGTTCAATAAGCTGGCCTTTTCCGCCTGCCCATTTTACAAATTTTGGGATCTGAACACCATTTTTATTTGCCATTTTCTTTAATCCACTCTTTTATTAGAGTATTAATTTTAGTGGATATTTTTATATCCATTTCTTTGCATAATCTCTTAAAGTCCTTTAGAACTTCTTTATCAACAGTGATATTAAGCGGTGTCTTTGGCATTTTAATCTTATAATGATCATTTATCTTTATAAATATACATAAATGACTTATAAATCTTTGTTTTATTTTTCTTTATGACATTAGAATGGAAACCTAAAGGAAGTCCAAAAGTAAGTGCATTTAAAGAATTTCATCTTAAAGATGGATCTATAATTGGAGTTTTTCAAGGCTCAAAAGGAGAGAATCCTGATTTAGATATTGTAGTTAAGTACAGGGATAAATTTACATCCAGAAACAGAATCAGAACACCGAAGCATATTCATTGGGTAATTGATCTTCTGCTAAAAAAAGAGCATAATAAAGAATTAACCTTAGAATTCATAAATTACCTTTATGATATGTATGATAAAATTGAGCCTTTCAAAAATAAACAAGAACAGCAAAATTGCAGATTGATATTTACAAATCAAAAAGATCTTGAAAAATTTCAAGAGTTGAACCAATACGGGCAGTATTCTGTTGAGTTTATAGGCCATATTATTGAATTGCTGACAATCGAAGAAAAAACAGGAATGAGGGATGCTTTTATGTTTAAAGAAGTTTTAAAGGCATTAACTGAAAAAGAAGATATTTTTTCAATTGTCTCTTCTGCTACACATAATGGCAGATTATAGTGAATTTATTCTTTTTATAGTCGTTTTCAGGAATGCTTCTTCTTTGTCAATTCCAATGTATCTGCGATTAAGCATAATTGATGCAATACCTGTTGTGCCTGAGCCATTAAAAGGGTCAAGAACAAGCTCATTCTCTTTGGTTGAAGATAGTATTATTCTTTTTAGCAGCTCTAATGGTTTCTGTGTTGGATGCCTGCCATTTGTTTTTTCAGATAGGGGGGTTAATGGGATGTGCCATATGCTTCTCATCTGCTTTCCTTTTGGAGAGATCTTATCTTCCCAGTCTCTCATGGCCTCGTAATTAAAAAAATGGGTCTTTTTTTCATTTTTTCTTGCCCATAATACTGTTTCATGGGCATGCGCAAAATACCTGCAGCTTAAGTTTGGGGGGCCATTTGGCTTATACCAGCATATCTCATTAAGTATTTTAAACTTAAATTTTTGAAGCGCATAACCTACCTGGTATATGTTATGCATTGTTCCAGAAACCCAGATTGTGCCGTTTTCTTTTAATATTCGGCGGCAGGCTTTTATCCAGCTAAGAGTGAAATCAAAGTCTTTTTCAAAGCCGTTTGACTTGTCCCATTCTGCCTTATTTACTGAAACTATTTCTCCTGATTTGCATGTAATGCCTCCATTTGACAAAAAATAAGGAGGATCAGCGAAGATCATGTCAATAGAATTTTCCGGGAGAGAATTGAGAATATTAATACAGTCATCATGAAAAAGCTCTATTAAACCTCTTTTATAATACGGCTTTGCCATTATGAAAAGGAAGATTTCATTAAATATAAACTTAGCTATCTTGTTTCTGCAGGATTTTTATTTGCTCCAAAAGATTTACAAAAAAATTAAAAAAATTACAAGAAAATCACTTCTTCCCCAGCCTTTTCTCGAGCTCGTTTATGGCCATTGTGGTCTTTATCACTGTGTCTGGGTTGAGGGACATCGAGTGTATGCCGGCCTCTACAACAAACTCTGCAAACTCAGGATAGTCGCTTGGGGCCTGGCCGCATATGCCTATGTACTTCCCGCGGCTGTTGGCTTTTTCAATCACCTGC
>PWVO01000209.1 GCA_003561825.1 Candidatus Woesearchaeota archaeon
GGCCTCGTCCAGTCCGCCGGCCTGGCTGGCCAGGTCGGTACCCGCGAGCAGGTCTAGCCCCCAGAAGGAGAACCCTTGGCGCAGGGTCTGCTGGGTCATGACGATGCGCTTGATGATCTTGTCCACTGCCTGTTGCAGGCTCTGCACCGGTTCGTCCTTGCCCTGGGTGATGAGCTGGGCCATGCCTGGTGTCATGCCGAGCAGTTCAAACAGCGCTTTGAGCGCGGGCAGGTTCCATTCCTTGGGCTGCTCCAGGTGCTTGAAGCGGATCAGTTCGTCCATGCCGGTCGCGGCCAGTTGCTGCAATCCGGTGGCATCAAACTTTTTGCCCGGAATGGCGAGTACGATGTCGCCGGAGTAGACTAGCGAAGCTAGGATGACCGCCACCCATTCCGGCTCAAGCCGACCACCGCCAGGGTTCATGTACTCCAGCCCGTGGTCGTCCTGGATGATCTCGCTGTGGTTGACTACCTGGCCGTGGCCTTTGGCCTTGACGGCATTGAGAATAAACTTGGTGTACTTGGATTCGTTGGGTTCGATCTTCTCGCCATCAAGCAGCCCAAGGGCATCCAGCACTGCGGTGGCTTGTTTGGTGCGCTTCTGTCCAGCAATGGCGCGTAGGGCATCTTGCGCGGCTTGGGCGCGGTTGTTGCTGGTAATCAGGACAGAAAAGAGCGGATAATCCGGGGCCTGGTTCTCGAAGTGCGGGGCTAAACAGACCCCGGCGATAGTGTTGACCAGGTCGCGGAAGTTGATGGTCTCTTGGGGCGACAGACCGGACAGGTCGCGGATCGATTTGCCTTTGGCCCATTCGGTCATGGATTTGGTGCGGCCTTGGTAGGTGATCTCGAAGGCATCGCTCATGTGCTGCTGTAGCCACTGAACTAGCTTTTTCAGGAAGCCGTTGGCCTTCGATTCATAGGTGGCCTTGGCGTGGCCCGATGAGGTGGCCGCAAGATCCAGGGCGGCGGCATAGCTTTTCAGCGCGGTTTGGAACTCCTCGTCGGTGCCTTTCAGGCGGAAGAAGATCTCGTCGCTGTTCTTTTGGTTGATAGACCTTGAAAGTTTATTGTCTGGATCAAATGGCTGTATGAAATATAGATAGAAATCTCTTTGCGGGGCGGTGGTTGATCGCTCATTTGGAGATCCGAAGAACAAATAGCCTGTTCGAGCTGCCCGACGGTCTTGCCAAGTCAATTCGTGGAGCCAAATTTTATATCCGGTTCTATAGGTGGCATCTTGGCACTCCATAACCCGCTTAAGTGCTTCGTAGTAGAAACGGTCGAGCTGGGAATCCCCAAGGGCATCGGCCCGCTTGTCGATCAGGGCATCGAAGTCGTCGGTCTTCTTCAGATCAAGGTAGAACTGGCGGTTGTTTTTGTTTTCAGAAATGAACTGTCCACTGACCGCGTTGTGTATCTTACGTAGGATGGTCTCGACATGAGTCTGTAAGTCTTTATCGGGTTCGTCGCTTCCCATCTCCTCGATCAATGGCTCAAAAAGGCAAAGTCGATCACGTAGTTCCTCGGGGGCTGCGCCAATTGGAGAGTAGATGTCACCTGTAGTAAGACGGTGAATGGATAGTGCGTGAATAAGGCGCACCGCCATTGGTTTATAGTTTTTCGGTGTCAGTGCGTTTTCGATACGGGATTCCAGCACTTGGCTGCAATCGATGACCGCCCGGATCTCGGGAATGGCGCGGAAGGCGGCGTTCTGCCTGAGCGTGTTCCAGTAGCTGTCAAAGGCGATCAGACCGGGTTCGCCTTGCGGTATGTCCTTGTCGAGAATGCCTTTCATGCCGATGGACAGGGTCTTGAGTACCTCGCGCTTTTCCACCACGGTGACCCGCTCGAAGGTGTCGATGTAGTCGGGATGCACCGGGAAAAGCCGGACAAACTCGTCCATGCGCTCGTTGAGTCCGCCGTAGTATTTGGCAAAGGGCATCAGGTAGTCGCGGATCTTGGCCTGCTGCTCGGTGGTCTTCTTGAGAAGGCGCTCGGCTACGACGAACTTAACGTCATTGCGAGCAATGGAGATTTGCTCGAAGCGGTCTTTTACCCGGCGGATGCTGTCAGCGAAAAAGGCGAAGCGCTGGCTGTCGAACATGGCTTCCTGGAGACCTGCCATCAAGCGAAAGCGCAGGTCTTTGCAGACCTCGCCGACCTCGCGCAGAAAGTTAAGGTCGAGGATCAGCTCCTGGTCTTTGCGGGTACGTAGGTAGTCGAGCAGCTCATCGACCACCAGTAGCAGGCCGTGATCCGGGTAAACCTTATAGAATTCACCCATCATTTTTTCGAATGCGCCTTTGTGGCTGGAGATGGTGCCCGCCTCGGGAAAGTCATATTTCACACCGAGTTTTTCGAGATGCTCTTCCAGCTCAGCCACCAGGATGTCGCGCAGGGACATGGTGGTGGATCCGATCTCGGCACGGATAACCTTGAAACGTCCGGCAATCTGAACGGCTGCATCGCGGACATCATCGTTCTTTAGCCCTTCCAGAAGGGATGCATCTGCGGCAAGGCTGGAGATGACCGACATCAAGTGCGACTTACCGGTGCCGTAGTTACCGACGACCAGCAGCCCCTTGTTATCGGCTGGCTGGTCGAACTGCATTTGAGGGATGACAAGCTGGGTGATCCGTTCCGCCATTTCATTGGAAATGACGTAGGTACTCACCAGTTGCTGCGCGGCGCTCGATCTGTCCGCGTCACGCAACTGAACGACCGTCTCAATCGGGTCGAATTGGATCAGCTCTCCGTATTTCATGCAAGCTCCTTCTGCACCACGAGTAGCGCGTCGCTCTTGCCGGAAGCGCTCTTATCTACCAGTAACGCATCAAGGCAATACAGTCCTTTTGCTGCTTGGATGGATTGTTTTATCTTATGGTGAATCGGCCCGGCCATGGTTGCCCCTTGTTGCTCTCTCTTCAGCTATAGCCTACTTGTAAGCAGGTCAGAATACACCATATATCAAAAAAAGTAAATAAATGGCCGATCCGACACCCTAAGCCTTTAATTTCAATAACTCATCATCCAGTCCATAGCGCACTACTTCAACCCGGTCACTGCGTTGGGAGATGAGGTCGCCGCTTATGACCGGAAGCCGGAATGGGAAGAGTGCCGGGTTGTTCAGGAGCAATCCTAACGCGCCTTTGGCCTCCGGGGTGGCTAGAAGTGCGGACTCGAACATCAGGATGGCCAGGTTTGGCTCGGCAATCTCCACCGGTGTCGCTTTCTCATAGCAGCCGTTGGCCTCAGAATCTTTCAAGGCTCCCCAAGCGACAATCGAGCGGATCACGAATTGGGTATAGCGACTCACGGTCTGCCGGTCGCCGTACTGCTCTTTGAGGCGATGGATGATCTGGGCCTGGGTCACCTGCTCTTGCAAGGCGAGCAGACGACCGATCTGGCGGGCCACATTAAACCAAAAGGGATAGGCCGCCGAGATCATCCCCCAGTGAATCGCTAGTTCCATGTCGGGGTTTTCTCGTAGAAACGCCAACGAGGCATCCCGGAATGGAAGCAGCTCAGAGTCAGGGGCGACCCAGGTCTTGATTAAATTATTGACGACAAAAGTTCGAGTCTGATTGCTGCGTTCGCCTTCGGCACCGCTTCCCTTTCTCTCCGCAAGAAACTCATGCAGCTCCTGGCGGATGGTTTTGGCATCAAGACCCGTTAGTAGCAGATTGGCAGTTTTCTGCATCCACTCGAAACGGATTGTCTGCTTAATGCCAATAACTTTATGTCTTTTCTCCATCGATCCTTCCATCACCAGCGGGAAATAGTCCGCTGGCAACCCGAGCGGTATTTGGACTCATCGGCGTATTGGCATTCGACCGGGTCACTGAACTCGATCAGTTCGTGTGAATTCGTGTTCATTCGTGGTTCCC
>PWVO01000064.1 GCA_003561825.1 Candidatus Woesearchaeota archaeon
CAGCGCGTCAATAGCAGCAACCGGGACCGGCGAACGAGGACCCCGGCTGCTCAGAAGGCTGTGCAGAAACCAGGCCCGGAAGGCAGTAAATGGGGTGACATCAATTCAGGGCCCGCTGAGACTGAGATCATCAGCGTATGAATAAGGTATACACTCCCCGTCTGTCGTCTCCAGCCATGCAGACTCCTGATGTGATCTTTCGGAAAGCTTCCTGGATGTTAGGGAAGCCAACCGGCTGGCAACAAGGCGGACGGTTGCCCGTTCTGCCTCATCCAGCCATGAGCCCGATAGGTTGCTCCTTGCGGCCTCGATGACCTCACCCTCCAGATCATACTGGAACTTCGGCTGTTTTACGATGTAGCCGCCTACCTTCAGCAGGTGCAGCAGCGCATCGTAGTTGTCGGGTACGGGTCCAAAGGGAAGATGCACATACTTCAGCCCGGTGATCGATACGGCGTGGTTTTTGTAATGGAGAAAATCAGCGTACCACAGGAGCTTCAGCAGTTTGGTCTGCCAAAGGTCCGGTACGCGTTCCGCGAAGCAGCAGCAAACCTCAGCGACCCTCTCCAGGCTGAAGGGTCGGTAGCCGTGACCTGACCCGCCTGTATTGTCATCAAAAAGCCTGAGGAGCGCTCTCTTGGCGTCCGTCTGCGTGCCCTCCAGGTTCTCTCTCACGGCGTCGACCAGGTAGTCTGGAAGGTCATCTTCGCGATCCTGCAGCCAGGCCTGCATGTTGCTTTGCCGGGCGACGTGCTTGATGATTGCGTCATGGGTCTTATCGGGGATTGCCCCGGTCTCGTACCTGTGGATTGTTACCTCGCCAAAGCCGAGAAGACAGGCAAATGCCCGCTGGCTCAATCCGTATTGCTCTCTGATCTCGCGGATGGTTCCAGGAGAGAGGATGCCCCTGCTTTGCCTGTACAAATCATAGGCCTTTTGCAGATTCGCCTCATCCAGGTCCTCGTCATGCACAGGCGCGTTGCAGTCCTGACAGATGGCAACGGTTGCCTCGATCACAACATCTTCTCCTCGCACGGGATACGTCTCCTGCCTGATGTCGCAGAAGGTCTGCACGAAACCCTCGCAATGCTCGCAGTAATGCAGGTCGTGGCTCACGATAACGTACCCACCCTCCCAGGTTGAACAAGGCGTTTCTACCCACAGCGATAAGGATATCGCATCTGCCGGTCCGAAAAATGAAAAGACAAACAGACCAGAAGACCTTGAGGAGCTTCCTCGTCCATCTTCAGCTTAAGGTATATCTCTGGACTATCCTCTATGCAAACACCAAACACCCATATGCTGCCGGGAAACCTGGGGTTGTCATCCTCCTGAGGCCCGCTCACATAATCATCAACTGAAAGCCCCAGTACTACATCCCATACGTGCGAGTAGGTGATCGTCAGATGAGCGACCGTCCTCCTGGTGGCCTCTCGTTGCTGTATATACCGTTGGCCAATCTCGACAAGGTATTTCGCTCTTTGGAGAAAACTCTGCACCTGTTGCCTCGATGTGTCGCAGGACACAACACTCTCGCTTTCTCCGATGTTATCATATGATAACACCGAGCCGGGTGTACTCGCAAGCTTCATTCGAATTGTTCTGTTTCAGACGGGTTTCCCAGCGTTTCTCTTCGGTTACAGTGGCGTGTGCGCTGCTACTACGACAACTGCGGGAGACTGTCTTTGAGAAACAGGTAATGACGGTAGGTCTCTGTTGCCCGTCGAGAAGGACGTTTACGCGACCGTCCGGTTCGAAATCGGGCAGGGCCGCGCAACAGTGAGTCAATCAGGTTTCGCGACTGACTCCGTTTCCACGCGAATTCACGCTGAAACTCGGGTAGCGCGAGTTCTCTGTTTTCTACCTGGCCCACAAGATCGGAGGTCTTTTCCGGCATGCGATATCAGCCCTCTCATGTCAGATACTGACAATGCCCTGACCCAGTACTGACGCAAATAGCCTGATTGGTATCATTCGCCATACACCGCAGCTAATCCTCCCGGCCTCCGGACTGATTTATACACATAAATCCCAGTAAGTGACTGCCGTCTGGTCTCCTCGGCGGCATCGCACAGCATGAACATGGACCTGGCAAGGGGGAGAGTAATCCTGTAGCGGTATCAAGGGGGTTGGCTTCGACGAGTCTTCACGAAGCGAAAGGGCTGCCCGGGCGCACACGATGAGGGGTGAACTGCTCACGACGAAAGGCCTGGCGACTGGACGCTATGAGCACCTACGGCAGCCCCTCCTCGGATGGACGGTCGATTGCTGCAGCGGACTTGAGCGACACGTTGACCGTCACCTCTTTGGCCTGAGGTATGAGGTAGATGATAGGGGGATGCGCCTCAGATGCCCATCATACGGGTGCCCCGATCCTGCGAAGCCATTCCTCCGGCGAACCCGGATCCGGTTCGTCCGGCCAGAGCCCCCGCAGGATCCGCATGCGATCCAGGCAGATCCTGTGCAACAGCTCGGTCCGTCGGGCATCCTCCTCCAGGGCCTCCCGGCGCTCCTGCAGGAACCTGTCGACCATCCGGTCAACCTGCTCCTGAGTGGCCATCGACTCGGGGATCATCTCCAGGATTATCTCGCGCACCAGCTCTGCCCGCTCCTCGGTGGTGAGCTCGGTTGTGGGGGCTCCCCCCAGCAGGATCTGCATCTCCTCGCGTTCCATGCCCACCTCGTAGAGGCCCATGGTCTCAGGTGACAGGTAATCGCGCAGGTAGTAGCGCATATCAAAGAAGATGAACCGGGGGTCTCTGGGCAGAAGCAGCATCGGCAGGTACGGTGCTGGACCTCGCCTGAAATCATATAGGCCTGCCAGCCGATGCATCAGGGTGTCCGCCGGAGCCTGCTTGGTGTACTTGAGCATAAAGTGACAGGTCTCGACGACGTCATCACCGGCAGCCCGGATACTCTCCTCATCGCGATCCCAGTCCTTCTCTGCCCACAGGCAGTATCGGGCCGGGCGGACGCTTTCCACCGTGATGATGAGATCGTCGGCAGCCGTCAACCGGTTTTTGCGGTAGAAGGGTCCGAGTCCAGCAATCAACCAGTACCGCATCTGTCCGCCAAAAGCCGTCCTGGAGTGAGGCGGAAGGGGCCCCCACTCCTCGGCTGGTGTGGCCTCGATGGTCTGGCCATCACCGTCACGCAGAGTGAGGTCCCTGTCCGCGAAGGACCTTCCTCTCGCCTCACCGGCCCCAAACACGAACTCGAGGTCGTCCGCCACGTAGAGCAGGCCGCTTTTGCACTCCCAGGGCGATACCCGGTAGCGGAACCGGGCACCCTCCAGGCGCCTCTCGACGAGATCATACCTGCCCCTGCCCACTCGCACCACGTGACGGTTGTTGCTCGCCAGGGCACTCCTGACCCTCTTCTCAGCCGTCTCTTGGGGCGTATCGCTGAGAAGCCGCCTCATCAGTTCTGAGATTGTGAGCGGGCCCCCGGCGCCCGCCAGCTCGTCTCTGACCTGCTGCCGGAAGCTCGTCCTACTCCTAGAACGGTCCACGAGATCAACACTCCCGTCGTCTTTTCTTCCAGCGGCCGGACCGGCTGCCGCGGTCACGGCCCTGTGTGTGCCGATACTTATCGTCATGGCCAACGCCCGAAAACGACAATGATCCGATCCATCACCCGGGCACCTCACCATTATAGCATCAGTTGGCTCTGGTGGCGCCAGCCGGGCATGTGGGGGCCAGTTTGCTGGAGTCCTTCGAGCGCACTGGGGCAGAGCGCCTCTTCCGCCGTGGCATTTCCAGAAGATGCGCCTTCACGGCTGCATCTTCGGATCAGCGCGGTGCCAACACGACGTGTCCGGAGGCGCAAATCCGGACCCCCTCCACCGCAGTTCTGTCAGCGTCAC
>PWVO01000024.1 GCA_003561825.1 Candidatus Woesearchaeota archaeon
GTATCTCGGGATTATAATCAGTGCGTACATCATCACCAGCTCCTGGAAGCCAGTCGCCATCAGTCCCGGCGGGGAACCGAACACCCCAGTTCCACACACAAACATAAGCTAGTCCCTGCTGTCCGTGCATATCAGCTTCACCCTGTATACCAAGCGGGTCTTCCACGGTAGTCATTTGAGTCCAAGCGTCTGTGCCCTCAGGGCTTACATACACATCAGTGTCCGCCACCGAAAAGGGTGGTAGCGTAAGCTTGAAGAACGATGAAACACCATCAGCTTTCTGTGTTTCTGAAACTTTGTTCTCGTCTCTCGAGCTGAAATCCTTGAGAAAAATAACATTTGCTATACCAGACGAATCCTGTATAACCTCGATGTCGCCTGGAGACGAATGAACATTAGGAAAAGGGCTTGCATCCATATCAATAGCAGTAATGGGCGCATCATGTTCCAGTATATTAAAGAAATGTATCCTTCTGTCGTAATCAATATACCACATGTAATTTACTTGGTTAGCGACATTGCTGATTACAGACGATACCTTCTCGTAATCATAATCACTTTCAGGGATATATGGTCCTTGTTCAATATATTCACCATCGGCAAACTCTTCTGCAAAGTTATTCAAGGCCCACATAATTCTACTTCCAGCACGTTCTTCAGGGCGCTTTTTACCTACTACGAGATGCCGGTCTAGCAATCTAACAAAGCTATCCCCAGTGTATTCGATTTCCATTGACTCGCCACCAGCGAGCCAACGGTTTGAAGGAGCACCTATAGTACCTTCAAATAACTTCGTGCCTTCTATCCAAATACGGAATATCTGACCCCCAAGAGGAAGCTCTTTGTTATCACCTATAACATAAGATACAGGATAGCGCATACTCCAAGCAGCACTATCAGTTGTAGCACCAAGACCATCATTAATCACAAGACCAATGATAGATGCATACTCGTAATGATTTACCCAATCTATAGAATCTGTGCCTAAATTATATGTACCTATTTCTAAACCTGTAGTCATTAGAATCTTCCTGTAGTAGACACACCACGTACCCGAAGCTTACGTAGTATTTCACGCGATGCCATATCTGCAACCTTCTTAGCGTCTTCAGGCGATCCGAAAGTGTTCCCTGAAATATCGACAGTAAGATTGATGTCGCCACCACCGCCGATCATCTGTACTGGTATATTGCCATGGCGTAATGGGATAACTGCTTCAGGTCCACTTTCTGCAATCACACGAACCTGCGGTGATGTGAAAAGACCGCCGTGCTGTGTCATCTTAAAGTTGTGTACTGCTACACCGTCTGCAAAATACGTATGGTGTTCATCTACATTAAAGTTATACACTGTAACATTCTTGAATACTCTTTCAACTTCAAGTACATTGATTTCTACCAAACTGTTCTTTCTCTCGATTGTTAACATATCGCCAGCGCTGATGTCTTTAGCTCTTACGAAAGTATTGTGAACTTTAGGATTATCACTGTGCGGCATGTAGAAAGGATGCTCGCCGGTGACTTGGATAACTTTACCCTCGGTACAAATCCGATATATATTATCAACATCGCGTGATAACGTGCTAGTCACAACACCGCTAGTAAAAGTCTCAGTTGTCGGGTCAAATGAAAGAACAATATCACCTGGCTCTATATATTCTATCGGAGTATTATTCCCATTGATCATTACGATAGGCGTACCTTTTACGAAACACGCAGGGAATCCATCATCATCGTCTGGTGGCGCCTGGCTTGTTGAGCCATTGCCATATCCTCCTCCGCCTCCTCCGCCACTTGGTAGCTCGTCAGTATTAAGATTAGTAACTTCGTTAAAGAAATTAATTATGTTTTTGAGCAACCCTTCTACTCTCTGAAGCGCGATGTTTAAGCTGTACCAAGGTCCATGAGTGTTGTCGAAATGATTTGTCAACCAATCTACAAATCTGCCTAAGAAATCATAGAGGCTTCGGATGAAAAAGGATTCTTCTCCAGTGTCAGGATTACCCCACATATACGCCCATAATTCTTTAATGGGATCAAGTAGTCCTGGCCATGTTTCATCTCTGAACGTGGTGAAAAAAGCACTTATAGGATCAATTATGCGCTCGCCAACCTTGCTCGATATATCGCTAAAGAACCCATCTTCTCCAAATATATCATCCCAAAGCTTTTCTATACTATCTTTCCAAGGAATAAAGTACTCGTCTTTGAACTCGTCAAAACGATCTTTGATAGGCTGCAATATATTTGTATCGACTGCTGTGGCTACGCCTCGGAAGAATCCCTGGTCGCCAAAAATCCCACTCCATTCTCCTTCAACGTCTGATCGCCAAGGCGCAAAGTATGTATCTCGCCAGTTATTAAAGGTGTTTCTAAGAGGCTGCATAACAATTAGGTCTACTGTACCTGACGTTCTACCAAATTCGTTCCACATGTTTTGCCAGCCAGTTTCCATATCTTTCGACCAAGTATTACCAAATAAAAGATTGTAAACTTTGACAAACTCTTTATACCAGGGCTCGATGTGTTTTTCCCAGAACCTGTTGCCTATAGCTGCAAATGCACCCAGAAGACCATCTTCCATACCAAGTGCATCAGTTAAACTTTCCACAGACTCTTCCAGTTCATCCCATCGACCAAGCAAGACATCTCCTATAATCTTGCCCATCGCCTCCATAACTTCTCTGATGTTTTTGAGTACGCCATAGACTAATCCGGCCCAGAATCTAAAGGTTTCCATTTTTTCAGACCAGTTTTCGAATAGGCCAGAAATACCTCTAGTGCCTGGAATTAAACTACGTAGTAGTATTTTTGCGAGGTTGCCTGTAGCACCTTCTGTTGGTGTAAGCCAACCCATTATCATGCTACCTATTCTATGAAACTCTCGGATAGCACCAATAGTGTACCACAACCCTGCACCAAGATCCCATGTTGCAGAAGCTAGATTTCCTACATCAGTTACAAACTCGCCAATTTTCCCTTCTTTTAATCTGTCTACAAAATTACCGATCTCTTCAGCTATATCTTGTATCCAGCTAAGAATATTAGAACCTCCGACAAATTGTTCCATTTCATAGTATGGATTCCAAATATCTGGGTCCCAATCATCACTCCAGAATCTTGTATCCCAATCAACATCTACTTCGTAGTCGCCACCAAAGAGAACTGTCCAGAACGCCCTCCATTGTTGGCCCAACTTTTCAAGTGGCTCTCTTAGATATTCATCCCAAAGATCCTCCAACTCTGGTTTTATGTGATCTCGCCACGCTGGCACAACGTGATCGTCCCAAGCCTTCACAAGAATATTGAATAGCTTTATCATAACATCAACAACCCACGTTGCACCACTGAATGCTGTTTTGAAAGCATGGCCTATGTAATCCGATATAGCTTCTGCGCCCTCGTCAGGCATACCTAAGAAGTCGCGGATTGCTGGTTTAAAGATGTTGTTCCAATCATCTTTAAAGCTCTCGGCAAGCGCGGTAAACGCCGCATCAAAGTTGATGCCGACAATTGATGATGGGTCTTGTTCGTCTCGCACAAAGAGGTTTTCCCAGAACAGATCCCACTTGCTACGGAAATACTCGCCTATAGTATCAAGCCCGGTACTGATCCATTCGTGGATGCCTAAATCAAATGCGTCATCGAGGTAGCCAGCTAATAGACCTGCCAAATACCCTATCAGTGCTCCCCTTACGCCGAAGAATGCGCCACCGATAATTGACATCCATCTTGCCATATCGAACATCTTCTCAAAGGTGTCCTCTAACTCAGGAAACGCTAGAGTTAAGAACCCTTGTAGCGAACGACCCAGCCAGTTAAGGAGGAATGTGACGAAAGCGCTTATTACA
>PWVO01000135.1 GCA_003561825.1 Candidatus Woesearchaeota archaeon
CCCTCGCCGATAAACTTCTGCACAAGCTCAGATCCAACAACCTCAATAAACGTAGAGTTAGTTGACTTGGCCACAGCCTTTGCAAGCAGAGTCTTTCCTGTTCCGGGAGGCCCGTGCAGCAATATCCCTTTAGGAGGATCAATCCCCACTTTTTTAAAAAGATCAGGCCTTGTAAGAGGAAGCTCAACAACCTCCTGAATGTCAAGAGCCTGGTTCTTCAGCCCTCCAATCTCTCTCCACTCAACATTAGGCTTCTCAATTATCACAAAAGACTCAACACTAAACTGCTTAGACTTTCTTGCTTTCTTAACTATCGCAAAATTCTTCTGCTCAACAAGAACACTGTCTCCGGATAAAATCCTCTCATGTGCTATATTCTGCACAAAAAGCTCATTGCCATTAGACAGCTGAATAACAGCTTCCTTGCCAAAAACCTCTTTAACCCCGCATACAATCAGAGGAGCCTTCTTAAACCTCTGAATCTCATTATTAAGCTGGTGCACAGTCTCTCTCAGAATCCTGTTCTCCTCCTCAAGCTTAGGGTTCAAAGCAGAGTAAGTATACTCATTCTCAAAATCCTTATTTCTCGAATCCATTCATACCCCTAATACTTCATCATTTATAAACATTTTTATGAGAATGTATGAAAGATCTGAAAACCAGTACTCAGTCTTCAACCTTAATCGCTTCCTGAGGGCACTGCACTTCACAAGCCCTGCATCCAATGCATTTGCCAGGGCTTTTTACAGCAACCTTGCTGTTTTTTTTTTCAAAAACCTGAATAGGGCAAACCTCAACACAGGTCCCGCATGAATTGCATTTTTTGTAGTCAATAATTGGCTTTGGCATCATATCACCCTTTCACTTCTTCTTCATCTTTTTGCTTTGGCTTAGCATCCTTTTTTTTAGGCCTTTCCCCATCATCTTCTGTCCCTTTCTTTTCAGGCCTTGCCTGCCTTTCTTCAGACTCTTTAAGAGCTTTCTTAAGTGACTTTCTTTTAGTCTCAATAAGCATCTCTTTAACCTCAAAATTCTTTACAGGATAAATCTTTTTTAGAGATGCCTTAAGATTGCTCTGCAGGATGTATGAAGTCAGCTCAGAAACCAGCCTGCTAAACTCAAGCTTGCTCACATATTCAATAAGGTTCTCCTTTGCAGCAACATTAAGAGCATTAGCAACAGCCCCATTTGCCTTATTAACAGTTATGACCAGAATCTTCATCCTCACAGGAATCTTGTCTGAGGTCATGCACACAAAAGAATTGTGAAGATTGTTCCTCCCTCTCCTTATTATCCTCTTAATAAATGTAGGCAGAAGCTGAAAACCAATAACATCAGTCTGCGCCTTATTGTCACTTACTCCCTTAATCCTAAACTTCATGTTAATGTTTTGTTTCTTTATATTTTTTGTAATAGACATAAGATTAGCGCTTACAACCTTACCTTCAAGAAGCCTGGGGTCAAAAGAAGGTGTCTCTCCAATAACCTCATTATTGAATTCCTTTGGAGCCAAAATATTAAACCATTTCTTCTTTTTGGCTTTTAGTGTTTTTCTGTCCTTGGCCATTTTAAATAAATCACCATAGAGGAAAAAATGATTTCTTTATAAAGCTTTCGCAACAAAAAACAAAAGCTTAATATACTAAATGAATCCCAATAACTTATTGATATTAAAATGAAAAAAATTGAACAGCCAGACCCTGATGATGACCTAAAAGAGGTATATTCTGAAGAGGACAGGGAATCTCTTGTAGAGGATGATGAAATAGAGCCTTGGGAGCAGGGCTTTATGGAAGGCGCGGAAAATGACGGCCAGGGCGCGAAATGCAGAAAATGCGGAAAAGTTTTTTTAGGCCCTGAATCAGTTGTGGAAAGAGAGATAAACAGAACAATTGCCAGGTTCTGCTCAGAGAAATGCGCTGAAAAATTTGAAATAGACCGCAAGTCAAAAAAATAGGTCAAACATCAAGATTCTCAACTTCTGCAGCATGCTTCTCAATAAAATTCCTTCTGGGCTCAACCTCGCTTCCCATAAGGACATTAAACATCTGGTCAGCCATAAGGGCATCATCTATAGTAGCCTGCTTGAGCATCCTGTTATCAGGATCCATAGTAGTTTCCCAGAGCTGCCTAGGATTCATCTCACCCAGGCCCTTATAGCGCTGGATTGAGACATTATCCCCCATCTCTTTAACAATCAGGTCTTTTTCCCCATCATTATAAGCATATTTAGCATTATTCCTGCTTTTAATCTGGTAAAGAGGCGGCATAGCCAGATACACATGCCCTCTCTCAATAAGAGCCCTCATATACCTGTAAAAAAAAGTAAGCAAAAGGCATGTAATATGGCTTCCGTCAACATCAGCATCAGTCATAATAATAATCCTGCTGTACCTCAGCTTTGAAACATCAAACTCATCCCCAATGCCTGCACCAAGAGCAGAAACCATCACAGAAATCTCTTCAGATTTAATCACCTTGTCAATCCTCGACTTCTCAACATTCAGAATCTTCCCTTTAAGAGGAAGAATAGCCTGGAAATTCCTGTTTCTTCCCTGTTTTGCAGACCCGCCTGCAGAATCACCCTCGACAAGATAAATCTCGCATAATGAAGGGTCAGTCTCAGAGCAGTCAGCAAGCTTTCCAGGAAGAGAAGAGCTGTTTAGAAGCCCCTTTCTTCTTGTTAAGTCCCTTGCTTTTCTTGCAGCTTCTCTTGCCCTTGCTGCATTAACAGTCTTCTCAACAATTGCCCTTGCTGCAGCAGGGTTTTCCTCCAGAAAAATACCAAGCCCAGTGCTTACAACTGAATCAACAATACCCTTTACATCAGAATTTCCAAGCTTTGTCTTTGTCTGGCCCTCAAACTGTGGCTCCTTGACCTTGACAGCAACCACAGCAGCAAGTCCTTCCCTTAGGTCATTGCTTGACAGCTTAATATCCTTGATACCTTTTTTCTCTGCATAATTATTAATAGTTCTTGTCAATGCAGTCTTAAACCCTGACAGATGAGTACCCCCCTCAATAGTATTAATGCTGTTTGCAAAAGAAAAAACACTCTCAACATATCCCTCGTTATACTGGAAAGCAACCTCAACATCAACCCCGTTTTTTTCTCTCTGGAAATAAACAATTTCATGAATCGCTTTTTTGTTTTGGTTTATATACCTCACAAACTCCTTCAGCCCTTCCTCATAAAGAAAATCATGCTCCTTCTCGGAATTCTCATCAATAACCCTTATTCTTATGCCCTTGTTAAGAAAAGCAAGCTCCCTCAGCCTTGTCAGCAGAATCTCAGGATTATAGCTAATCTCCCCGAAAATAGCATCATCTGCAAGAAAAGTAATCTTTGTACCATTCTCTTCTGTTCTGCCCCTAATTTCCATATCAGAGACAGGCTTCCCATAAGAGTACCTCTGATAATAAACACTGCCGTTTCTTTTAACCTCAACATCAAGCTCTTTTGAAAGCGCACTAACAACAGAGATCCCTACACCATGAAGCCCCCCACTTACTTTGTAGGCATTCTTGTCAAACTTTCCGCCTGCATGAAGCTTTGTCATAACAATCTCAAGCGCAGGCCTGTTATACTTTGGGTGAATCTCAGTAGGGATTCCCCTGCCATTGTCAATAACAGTAATTCTTCTGTCCTTATGCACAAGAACCTTTATCTCAGTGCAGAAACCAGCAAGAGCCTCATCAATTGCATTATCAACTACCTCGTAGACCATATGGTGAAGGCCTCTGGCGCCTGTATCTCCAATGTACATGCTTGGCCTTTTTCTCACACCCTCAAGCCCAGTAAGAACCTGAATTTGGTTTGCTCCGTA
>PWVO01000073.1 GCA_003561825.1 Candidatus Woesearchaeota archaeon
CTTCATAGCACTTACAATAATCCTCTTTTTCCTTTACTACAGCCTTTTCAAGCCAGTATCAACTGTAATCTCCCAGCTTATACTCATAGACTTCAATATAGCTGCCTATATCTCTTACCTTACACTTAACATACACATACTGGACTTCAATTACTCAAAGATTGTTCTTGCAGCAATAATACTTTTCCTCTCACTTACAGTACTGTTCCTTGCAAAAATAAACACAAACGAGAAGCTTACAAAATACGGCTATGTGCCAATAGTGTTTTTCCTGCTTTTTTACTACCTAATACTTGGCGCAATATGGCTTGGTATTTTCAAAGACATTATGCTTAAAAGGGTGAAATGGTGAGGCACTTTAAAAAAAACCGCTACATAGTTGCAGGAATAATAACAATGTCCATATTCCTTTTAGGGCTCATGCTTGGGCTTGTTATTGAGGCAAAGCGCATCCAGTATGTTGAGTTCCACAACCGAATGGAAAAGCTTGACTACAGCAGCCTCCAGCTCCAGTATGCTTACATCGACTATTTAAGGCAGGAGGAGAACTGCCCTGCAATGTCAAAAGCACTGCAGGACAGCATAATACAGCTTGAGATGACAAGAATAAGGCTTGAAAACTATGAGCGCGAGGCAACTATTGTAAACCGCAATGAGTTTGATCTACTGAAAAGAGAGTATATAATTGCACAGCTCAACTACGTAATACTTGCAGAGCGCACAAAAAAAATGTGCGACCTTGACATGATAAATGTGCTTTACTTTTACTCCACAAAAAGAGAATGCCCCAAGTGCGAAGACCAGGCATTTGTGCTGACATTTCTAAAGAATGAGCTCAGGGAAAGGCTTTTGATATTTGCCCTTGACTCAAACTATGAGAAAGAGCCAATGATAGGCATGCTCAAAAGCCAGTATGAGATATCAGAATTTCCTACTTTAGTAGTTGACGGCGAGCCTTACCCAGGCTTTTCCTCAAAAGACGATCTTCTTGGCATTATCTGCCCCATATACAAAGAAAAGCCCGAAATATGCAATGGCTATTACTAATCTTGTTTTTTATCCTTTACTTTAATCAGGTCTCCAATAGTAAGCCCTTCTCCGCTTTCCCTTGGCCTTTTAGCAGCATGCTCTTCCTCATACTCCTCAATCAGCTTTATCTTAAGAAAGCGCTCTATCTTTGCCGCAAGGTCAATGCTGGGCTCAAAATTCCCAGTCTCAATATTATGCACAAGAGACTCTTTTTCAGCAATCCTCTTTGCAAAATCCTTCTGCTTGATCCCAAGATCTTCCCTCTTCTTCTTTATCCTCTTTGCAAAATCAGGCACAATAACAAGTGTAATCTCCTTTTCCTTCTTCTGGCCATGCTTTTTTTGAGCCCTCGGAACAGGCTCCTGCACTCTCTCTGCTTTTCCAATAACCTCCCCGTATCTGGCGCACTTGCTGCAAACATTAAGCTCAGTGCCCTCAATTATTGCCCTTAATATATCTTCCTGCTGACTGCCGCAAAGGTCGCATTGCATAGAATTCACCCTCTTGTTTTAACTCAGAAAATGCTTAAGCATCTACTTAGCACTTTCTGGTGTCTTTTTCTGTTGGTAATATTATTTTATCTTGCATATTTATATCTTTTGCTAATCCTATAAAAACAAAGCAATAGCAAAAGCAATAACAGCCCCAATTGCAATGCCAGCTGCCAGGTCAACTGCATAGTGCTTCCTAAGCCAGTGCCTGCTGAAAATAACAAGCCCCGCAGCAAAAGCCATCAGTGCAGCAATTGCCAAAGAATTAAAATAAAAATACATCATAAAAGTAGCAGCAACCACCCTTATGCTGTGCATGCTGGGAAAAGAAGAGGAGTCAATCTTCTGCAAAATATTGCTGTAAGCCTGCTTTTTGGGCCTGTCCCTGTAATAAAAAGCCCTGATAGGCACAACAACAAGATAAGCAGCAGCAAGCCCTGCCAAAAGCCACAAAGCGAGCCTTTCCTCTCCGGTTAATAAGACAAAAGCAGCCAGAAACAGGTAAAAAGGCAAAGCACCAAGAGCAGAGATGTTCTGCATAAGCTCTTTTGACATCCTTTCTGAAATCATCTTATAAAATCACCACAGCCATCAGTCCTGCCAGAAAAAAAATCCCTGACACCAAAAGCCCTCTGTCTTTCATTAATCTGTGCGGCTTTGCAGCAGCAGAGGGGTTATTGACCATAATATAATAAGCCCTGAGCACAATAAAAACAAAAAAAGGCATAAGCCATATCATAAGAGAGTATTTTGATGAAAGGCTGTAAAGAGCAAAAACCATAAAGAGCACAGCCATGAAAATATTCATCAGCGAGAACATCAAGCCTTTGTCATAATGCCTGAGAGTTTCCCTGTGCCTGTGGCTGTTCTCCTGAAGCATCTCTAGCTCACCGTGCCTCTTTGCAGTTGCAAGAAACATAGCAAAAAAGAAAATCCCAATAACAAGCCAGGCACTTATAAGCACGCTTATTGCAGCAGCACCTGCAACAGCCCTTATCACAAAATTAACAGAAATAGAAATAATGTCAAGAAACAAAATCTTCTTGAAACAAAGCGAGTACAGGGTTGATGAAACAAAAAGAAATGCGCATGCATAAAAGAACAGCATATTTATCAGGAATGCAGCACCAAGGCCTGCAAATAAAAGCAGCAGAAAAAAAAGCCACGCCACGCCAATGCCCATGCTTCCTGAAGCAAGAGGCCTCTTTTTCTTTTCAGGGTTTTCTTTATCCCTCTTTACATCCATAATGTCATTGAAAACATAATTAGCAGAAGAAACAAGGCACAGCGCTGCAAAACCTGCAAAAGCAAGAAAAACAGCATTTAAATCAGTAAATTCAGCAGCAAAGATAAGTGCAACAAAAGCAATAAGGTTCTTGTACCATTGCTCAGGCCTTGCAGTCTTTGCCAAATCCCTTAAAATCCCCATATTAGCACCATTTAGCAGGGCTTTTCATAAACTATTTAAATTTATTCATGCAATTCTTAAACAAAGCACTTTTTTAGCTGAGTAAGAATAATTTACTTAGGAGATAATAATGGATATTGCTATAACTAAAATGAATTCAAAAGGCCAAGTTGTCATTCCAGCTGAGATGAGAAAAGAAATCTCTGAGGGCGAGAAGCTGATAATCATAAAAAATAGAGATCAGCTGATAATGAAAAAAGCCAGCCAGATGGACAAAAACCTTGAAGAGTATTTAGATTTTGCAAAAAAAGCAGAAGAAGCCTTAAAGAGATATGAAAAAGGCGGATTCATAGAAATGAGCAAGGAGGATTTCATCAAAGAAATAGAAAAATTTAAATAATACTTAGTATATCTAAAGTAATACTATGGAAACAATAAGCCTGAAACTGGATGAGAGCATGCTGAATAATCTGGATAAATCCTTAAAGAAGCATAATTTCAGCACCAGAACAGAGTTTATCAGGGATGCTATCAGAGAAAAGCTTGAAAAGCTCAGCCGTGAGGAGCTTATGGCAGAATTTTTAGGCCTTAGGGGAAAAGCCAGAAATAAGATAACTGATAAGCAGCTAAAGAGCATAAGAGAAGATGTTTTTGAGCATATAGCCAAGGAAAATTCATGGAATTAAATAATTTCTTCTGGTTTTAATGAAAACGAAGAATTTATATACTTAGTAAGAATAATCTTACATAGGTGATAAAAATGGATATTGCTATAACAAAAATGAGCTCAAAAGGCCAGGTTGTAATCCCTGCTGAGATGAGAAAAGAAATACATGAAGGAGAAAAAATAATAATAATCAAAAATGGGCAACAGCTAATCATGAAA
>PWVO01000078.1 GCA_003561825.1 Candidatus Woesearchaeota archaeon
AAAGTAAGGAAGTAAGAATAATGGAGGATGAAAAATGAGTCTTGAAACTGTAAGAATGTCTTCAAAAGGGCAGGTTGTAATCCCTCAGGATATAAGGAATGATATCAATGTATCTGAGGGAACGGTCTTTGCTGTTATTGGAAGCAAAGATACAATTATTCTTAAGAAGATTGCTACTCCAAGCAAGGAAGATTTAATCAGGGACTTGCGCATTTTTGCCAAAAAAGCAAAAGCAAAGCTCAAAAAGAAAGGAATTTCTGAGAAAAATCTGCAATCAAAATAAAATGGCAGTTACTTTTGACACAAATGTATTGCTCTCTGCTACCTTATGGGATGCCAGTGTAGCTCAAAAACTATTATATGATTTAATAAGAAAAAGCATTAAGATCTACTCATCACTGGAGATTATAAATGAATATCAAAGGATTTTGAAAAGGGATTTTGATTTTTCAAATGAAGATATTGATAAGATTACGGGTAAGATTCTTGAGTTTGTAGTCTTAGTAAATCCAAAAGAAAAGCTGAATTTAGTAGAAGAAGATCCTGAAGATAATGCAATTATTGAGTGCGCTTTAGAGTCAAAATCGGAATATTTAATCACTTATGATAAGCATCTGCTTAAGATAGAAAAGTACAAAGAGATTAAGATAATAAAGCCAGAAGAAGCAAGGTCAATATTCTAATAAAGCAGAGAGTCTAAATCCAGGATACAGGATTGAAGGTATAATATTTTGTATTGCGAAGGAGAAAGACTGGTTTTATTGCAAAAAGCCTTATTCTGCTAACCTCTTTCAATTATGCCAACAACTTTCTTTTTCATCTGCTCCATTTTTTCTTTTGTCTTGGCCTCAAGATTGAGCCTTATGAGGGGCTCTGTATTGGATGCTCTTAGATTGAGGTGCCAGTCATGGTACTCTACTGAGATTCCGTCAAGATGATAGATTTTTCCGTCTTTAAAGGCCTCTTCAACTTTTTTCATTACTTTTTCCTTGTCTTTGACTTCGTAGTTTATCTCGCCGCTTATGTGGTAGCCTTCAAATGAGTCTAAGATCTCTGAGAGCTTTTTTCCTTTTAGCGAGAGAAGCTCGAGCATCTGCAATGCTGGTATCATGCCGTTGTCTGTGTAAAAATCCTCATATTTGTAGTAGTAATGGCCTGTTACCTCGCCTGCGAAAACAGAGTTCTCGTCTCTCATGTACTGCTTGAAGAATGCATGGCCTACTCTGCACATTCTTGAGCGGCCTTTGTTTTTTTCTATTAAATCTTTTACAAGCCAGCTTGCCCTTAAATCATAAAGTATCATGGCATTTGGGTTTTTCTGGAGCATGTTCTCAGCCAGAAGCGCTGTTATGAAATCGCCCTGTATGAAGCGGCCTTTGTCGTCTATGAAAAAGCACCTGTCTGCATCCCCGTCCCATGTTATTCCGATGTCTGCTTTTTCTTCCACTACTTTCTGCATTATGTCTTTGCGGTTTTCATATATCAAGGGGTTTGACTGGTGCACAGGAAAATTGCCGTCTGGCTCAAAGTTCATTTCAATTGTTTTTATGGGCAGGCCTGCAAATATTTTTGGGACTATTGTTCCTGCTATTCCGTTTGAGGCATCCATTACTACTTTTATTGGCTTTATGCTGCTTAAGTCAATAAAGCTTCTGACAAATTCTGCATAATCATCAATAATCTCAGCTTTTTCAACTGTGCCTTTTCTGGATGGCTGCTTAAAGTTTTCTGAGATGCAGATGCTCTCAATCTCTTTTATGCCAGTTTCTTCGCTAAGGGGTATTGCTTTTTCTTTTACAAGCTTCATGCCGTTCCACTCTTTTGTGTTGTGGGAAGCTGTTATCATGATTCCGCTGTCAATCCCAAGCTTGTATACTGCATAATAGAGCATGTCTGTGCCGCAAAGCCCGATGTCAATGACATCTGCGCCCTGGTCTGTTATGCCTTCTGCAAGTGCATTGAAGAGAGTATCAGAGCTGAGTCTCATGTCCCGGCCAATGCAGACTTGCCTGCATCCAAGAAATTCAACAAAGGCTCTGCCTATTTTATATGCTATGTCCTCATTAAGCTCAGAAGGATAGGTTCCTCTTATGTCATATGCCTTGAAGATTCCCATTTTTCACCTCATTTTATGCCTTTCCATTCTTTTAAAGCGCGCTCATATCTCTCGATATTGCCTGTGTCAAACCACTGGCCGCTGAATGGGTAGCCAAAAAGCCTGCCCATTTTTGCAAGCTTTGGAAACACATCTTTTTCAAGCAGTGAAAAGCCATCTGGTATAAGATTAATCACCTCTGGCTCAAGAATGTAAAAACCGGAATTAATGAGATTAGAAGGAGCTTCTTCTTTTTGGGGCTTTTCAACAAACTCAAGTATTCTTGATCCTGAAAGCCTTGCTACTCCGTACATGCTTGGGTCATCAATTGTTGTGAGGGCTATTGTTGCAAGAGCGCTTTTTTCCCTGTGCAGATTGTACATCTCTTCTATGTCTATGTTTTTGAGCTCGTCTCCGTTTGAGGCAATGAATGTTTCTGTTAAAAGCTCTCTTCCGAGCTTTAATGGGCCTGCTGTGCCAAGCGGCTCATTTTCCTCCAGATATGAGAGATTTATCCCAAATTTTGAGCCGTCGGTGTAATGCGCGATTATCTTTTCTTTCATGTGGCCTACTGCCATTATTATTTCTCCTACTCCGTGTTTTTTTAAGAGGTCAAACAGATGCTCTGTAAGTGTTTTGCCATGGACTGGAATTAAGGCTTTGGGGATTTCATAGGTTATTGGCCTGAGCCTTGTTCCTTTTCCGCCTGCAAGGATTACTGCTTTTGAAGGGACATTTGCGCCAAATGCTTTCAACAGAAGAAGCTCTATTGCATGTGAGCGGTTTTTTACTTTGAAGCCATTTATTTTACTGTCAACTTTCTTTAGAATGTCTTTGTCTATTGTGAGTGTTACTCTTTCTTTCATGGATTAATAAAGCTTGCAGGAGATATTTAAATGTTTTCTTTTTTGTATGAGGAAGTATGATTATTTTAGTCTTAACCATTGTCTGAATTGGGGGGTAAACTTTGTATTAATAATGCATCTTCTTTTATTATTAAGAAAATCAGCGAAGCACTTTGTCATATGCCTTTCTTGGAAATTACAATTATAAAATAATTAGTTAGCTTTATGAAGCAATTTCTTGATTGATATTACACTATAGAAGGATTGAGATATCAGTAACATTTATATAGTAGTAACATTTATAGAGTAGTATTTAAAGGTGATTCAGATGTATGTTTTAGATGATATTAAAGCCAGTATATCACAAGATGGTTTAGTTAATATTATAGTCGGCAAGCCTAAAGCTGAAAATGGTAAGCCAATTGATATAGAACCAAAAGAAGCGTATAATATTGGTGATCCAAAAGAGCGGGCTGAAATGTTTGACAGATTTAAGTTAGCATGGTCCAATCATAAAGAAGGGGAATATAAGCTAGCAACACCGGACTGCTCTATAAGGGGCTATCAAGGCGGAGGCTCATTTATAGATTCTAATGGAATAACTCTTGTACAGAGAGATGATTATGGAAAGTTTGCTTATCAGCTTGATATAGGTGCTGGCCGTTCTGGCTGCCCAGTTGACCCTCTTGACAATGATGGTTTTTCAATTGCAGTGCGCGAGGGATTTCAGGAGTTTTTGCCATATTTTGAAGATGAAATAGGAGCCAGGCATATTCTTATTCCTAGATTAACTGGATTTGCAGAGAGATACAAGAAAGTAAT
>PWVO01000111.1 GCA_003561825.1 Candidatus Woesearchaeota archaeon
CAACCTTGAAAAAGCAGGAATAATAAAAGTAGTAAAAAAAGAGCTCATCCACGGGGCAGTTGCAAAGCACTACGCAGCAGACAGGCCAGCAATAATGCTCAGGTTCAGAGACTTTGAAGAAACCCACAAAATGTCCCCAAAGAGCAGCTCAGAATTCCTTGAGCCATTTATCAAAGACGGCCAGCTCAATGCAACTATAGTAGTAGGCTCACCTGATCCCCATGGTCCTGAAAAAGCAAGGTCAAGAGACGGCTACTATGGCATAGACTTTGCGCTTTTCCTCGGCACTTTCCTCAACTACGTCCCTGACATAAATGTAAGGCTTGACACAGAAGTAAGGCAGGAGGAACTAAAGAGAAACATAATAATAATAGGCGGCCCAGTTGTAAACAAAGTAACATACGAGATAAATGAAAAAATGCCAGTCTTTTTTGACAGAAACAACCACTGGTCTATAAAATCCTCAGTTTCAGGCAGCACATACCCCACAGACGAGACAGGCGCTATAGTAAGGCTCAAAAACCCATTCAACAAAGAAATGATGGCATTGGTTATAGCAGGCAAGAGATACTCAGGCACGAGAGCAGCAATAATAGCATTCCTAAAGCACTTCAGCGAAATAGAAAAAGGCAACCTTCACAACAGCAAAATCAAGGCAAAAGTAGTAGAGGGCATAGACCTAGACTCAGACGGCATAGTAGACAGCATAGAATTCAGGGAATAGTCGCCCTGCTTCTCAAAGTTTCAAAAAACCTCTTTGCCTCCTCCACAAAATCATACTCCTTCTCAGTCGGTATAACTGCACCTGCAGCCATAGAATGCCCCCCCGCAGTCCCGCCTACAAGAGATGCAATCTGTGAGATAATCCCAAAAAGGTCAGCCTCATCCTTCCTTCCGCATGACCTCAGGCTCACTTTGGTATTGCCGTCAAGAAGCCTTGCCATGGAAATAATATACGTGTCTTTCTCGAGCTCATTTGAAGAAGAGATCATAGAAGCAAGAGTCCCAATCATAGTTGCCCTCACATTCTCCTTGGCATTGATAATAATAAGCCCCTCGCTTTTAACAACATCCTCAGAAGCCTTGAACTCATTGTACCATTTCATAGTCTTCACTATCTCCCTCTTGTACTTATTCATGTGCTCAACAGCCTTCTTCTTAATCTCTTCATCATTAAGGCATGCCCCTATGCCAAGAGAAGCCTTGCCAAGCCTCCCGCATGCATTCAGCAGAGTTGAGAACTCTCTTGCATCCCTCAATGGAGACTCTTTTTCCTCATTGCACATAATATATACCTTGCAGAAAATATCCTCTGGATTTTCCTCTCCAAGCCTTCCCATGATAATCCCAGCAGCAAGCCTCTCCTTCTCCTCATCAGTAAGATGCACAATCTTCTTCCACTCATTGCCCTGCTTTGGCTCAATCCCAATCTGCTGCATAAAAGAAATCGCCCTGCTTTCAGATCCCCTCAAATCAGGCAGAAGCTCGCTGTACTGCAGAATCTTGTAAAGGGGCTTTGTCTGTGCCCCAAAAAGCTTAAGCCCATTAATAACCTTGACACTGCCATTGGATATTGCATCCTCAAGAATCTCCTGGTTAAGCCTTGAAAACCCATTATTCTCCTGTATGTCGCCAATAGCCCCAACAACAGCAACCCTTGCCATCTCCTCATTCTTGGGATCAAGGCTTTTTGCAAAAAAATAAACAACACCAGCCCCTGAAATCTCGCTAGTTCCGTCAATTCCAAACAAGTGCGGGTTTACATGCACAATATTCTCAGGCAGATCAGCTGCCTCAGGCTCATGGTGGTCAAGAATAAAAACCTTCTTGCTGCCTAAAATCTCCTTAATGTCATTAATCTTTCCAGATCCAATATCAGTAAATAAAAAGCAGCCGCATTTCTCCTGCGAGACCTCTCTGATAGTCTTCTCATCAAGCTGGTGCACAACAGAAAGCGAGTACTTGTATCCCTTAAGATTTAGGGCATTAATCAGTATAGAGCATGCAGTAATCCCGTCTGAGTCAAGATGAGAAATGATTCTTATCTTTTCTTTCACACTTACCTTGCTGAACTTTTCTGCAGCTGATTTTGCAGACTCTTTAAACAGCTCATACTTTTCCGATATCTCTACCACCTCAATGCCTTTCTGGTTTCCCAGAAAGAAAAATAAAAATAAGGCCTTACTCAACAAGCAGCCTTATCTTTTCTCTGTCATACTTCCAGCTCTGCTCAAGCTTGCCTGAATTCTTGTAATACTTAACAAGCCTCCTGATCTTTGACTCAGTAAGCTCAAGCCCCCTTTTTGCAGAAACATCCTGCTTATTTGGCCCAAGGTGCTTTCTCAGCTTTACGCTCCTTTTTATAAGAGCCATAAGGTCCTCAGGAATCTTTGATAAGAGGCTCTTCTCATTAAGTATAGCAGTAATACTTTTCCCAGTAACAAGCTTAATGTCTGGTATGCCATAAACATCTCTCATAAAAAGCCCAATCTGGCTTGGGGTCTTGCCTTCTTTTGAAAGCTTAACAACCAGAAGCTCTGCTTCCTTAGGCTTATACCTTATCCAGCTTAGCTTTGACTTCTCTGACGGCTTTGTTGAGCCGGACTTTCCTTTCTTTCTTGAATGCATCCTTGCCATTTTTTCCTCCACTAAGGAGTACAAGAAATAAGATTCTTGTCTCCAGCATAACCCAGCCTTGACCGGATTATCTCTTGATCATAAAAAAGGTTAAACTATCTCATTTAAATACTTTTCTAAGTCATTTTTCCAGAGCCAGCAGCCCAAAAGAGCAAGCCCAGGCAAAAGGCCGCTCAGCCTTATAAATTAAAGTCTTGTAAGGCCTCATCCTGTGGTTATAGCACTCATAAACCTCATTATCCTCAATAACCTTTGAGAGCAGGTTTCTGAAGCACAGCATTTTTTCAGAATCCATCTTTGACTCTTTCTTAAGGCATGCAAAGTAAAAAAAGCTCATCCATGGGTAAAAAACATCAAGAACATACCTTTCAAGCCCCAATGCAACTAAAACCTCCCTTGCATACCTCTTGCTGTGAACAGGAAAAGTCTTTCTTATCAGGCCGCTGTCCTGAAGCAGCTTATGCTCTTCAATAAAACCCAGAATATTTTCTCTCTCTTTCTTAGATGCAAAATCAAAATAAACAGCTATCAGGTTTGAAAAAGTGTCAAAATACTCAAAATCATGGTTTCCGACCCATTCAATAAAAAAATTATTGTTCCAGAAAACTCCTTTAATGCTCCTCTTTACAGTCTCAGCATCTTCCCTCTTTACAGCTGGCCCTGTCTTTAATAAATAGCAAAGCTCCAGGTAGCTCACCAAAGCAATATAATAAAGAAGGTTTGAATAAAGAATATTCCCTTTCTTCTTTGTCGAGTCCATCCAGGTAGAATAAAACCCCTCATTTATGAGAAGATTGTTTTTGTCGCAGTTGCTTCTTAGCCTGCTAATCATCCTCTCAATTCTTTCAAGGTTCTCCATTCCAAAACTATAATCCCCAGTCTTTTTGCAGTACATGCACAGCACAATAATAGGGAGGGTTATTGCATCACTGCATATTAAGCTATTCATATGCCTGTAATATGTAGGAAAAAGCCTTTTTCCCCTAAGCCCTAAAAAAGTCTCAATAAAAGTCCTGTTTCCAACTCTTAAAGGCAGAATCCCATCCTGCTCATAAAGAAAAAACAAAGAAAGGCTCTTTTTCACAATCCTGAAATCACCCTTAGACAAAGCCCCCATGCA
>PWVO01000003.1 GCA_003561825.1 Candidatus Woesearchaeota archaeon
AAGGTGCATTGAAAATGCCTGTGTGCCTAGTGAAAGAATACATTCCAATTGCTGCGGCAATAACAGGTGCGAGCCAGGATATAACGAGTGCACATGCCCTCGGGACTGCGGCCCCTGCGAAGGCAGGGCAGAGATAGCTATTACAGAGTTTACAACACAAGAAACACAATTCCTCAAATATGCATGCAATGCCCAGGATGAATGTGTTTTGTCTCTTGACCCAGCAGATGTTAGAAGAATTGACATGCTGAGTGAAGCTAACATTATGTATGTAGGAAGAGTTGAATTAATTGTAAATGCTGATCAGCCATTTGATGTCAGAAACTCAGAATTCAGATTAGAATTGTCAGTTAAAGACTCAGAAAGAGAGATGATTTTTCCCCTTAATATAACTTCTATCAGAATCTTGGATGGCAGAGACAGGCAGGCTATTCTTGCCCAAAAAAGAATCCAAAAATCCCTGCATTATGTAGGAGATTCTATCGTAGACTATATTCCAGTAAGTCCTGATATCCTTTCTCAGCTTGAAGAAGATAAGATGATTACAGTCTCAGTAGACTTTGCAAATAAATTTAGAATGTATGAAGGATTTGATTCAGAAGGCAATAGGATATATAGTGATCACATAAACAGAGGCAATCACCAGTTCTTTTTTAACCAGCAGATAATGTTTGTAAAGCCAGATTAAGATGAGATCAAGAAAAGCAGGAATTGAATTGTCAATAAATTTTATTGTGATGTTAATAATAGCTATAGTAGTCTTTAGCTTTGGAGTTAAGTTTGTGTATGATATTGTTACTGAAGCTGATGATCTTGCGAGTATTACACAGTCACAGCTCGAGCAAAAAATGGAGAGCATAATGTGTGATTCTTCCCAGAGAGTATGCATTGGCAGAACAACAAAAGAAGTAAGGCCAGGCAGGGTTGATATATTTACATTGGGTATTCTGAATACATATAACACAAAGACGACTTTTAATATACAAGTATATGCGCCTAGTGGTGCTCCAACAGGGCTTGTTTGGAGGGATCCTGCACCTGTTGAAATTAATCCAAACACTCAAGAAAGAGTGCCAATAGCAGTTCAGGTTCCTAGAGGAGCAAATAGAGGTGACAGGTTTGTTCTTAATGTAAAAGTTACAAGTCCACAGATTCCTCAGCATCCTCCACTGCCTTTTACTGATCAATATGGCCCAACACAAGTAATACAGGTCATTGTGCCTTAATCATTACCTTGGCTAAGCCATTAACTCAATCCATCTTAAATTTTTTCTTAAATAAAAAATGAAAAGCAGAAGAGCAGGCATTGAATTATCAACAAGTCTTATTGTAATGCTTATAATAGCAATAGTGGTCTTTAGCTTTGGAGTAAAGTTTGTCTATGACATAGTGCGGGAGGCCAATCGTTTTTCAGACCTTGTTCTTGATGACCTTAGTGATAAGATGGAAAAAATAATGTGTGACTCTTCACAGAGGGTATGCATTGGAAGAACAACAAAAGAGATAAGGCCCTGGCCCTGGCCCAGAAATTTTGATTTCTTTACCTTAGGCATACTCAACACATACAGCTATGAAAAGCCCTTTTACATTAATGTAATTGAAGGGCCAGCTTATGATATAAGAGGCAATCAGATACCCAACAACCTTCTCTGGAAGACTGAAGAGTATATTTCAGTTAAGCCAAACACCCAGGAAAGAGTGCCAATAGCAGTTCGGGCCCCGGGAGGAGCAAAAAGAGGGGATAAGTATATTCTTAATGTTCTTGTTACAGCCTCGCCTGTTAATATTGAGGATTTGCCTTTTGAAGACAGCTATGGCCCGACACAGATAATACAAGTAATTATAACTTAAAAAGAAAAAGCTCATTCCTGCCTTTTAAGGCCCCTTGCAAGCTCAACAACAGCCTTCTCGTGATCCTCGCAAACAACAACACCAGAAGCAACAAGAACACCCTCAGCTCCAAGCTCAACAGCTTTCTTGACATCTTCTCTGTTCTTTATTCCAGCGCCGCATAGAACCCTAATATTAGGGTTAATTTCTTTCACAGCCCTAACACTGTCACTTATGATCTCTGGCCTTGCATCAGAAACAGAAACCTCGCCTCCAATAAGCTCAGGAGGCTCAACAGCAATAAAGTCAGGCCCCATAGCTGAAATCCTTTTCGCATCCTCGCTGTCTGTTGCGCACGCAACCACCGCAAGCCCGCATTCCTTTGCAACCTTTACAGAGCTTTCAAGCACACCATGCTCAAGCTTATGCTCAGAATGATTAAGAAGAGTTCCCTTGGCTCCGGCATCCTTCACGCACTCAGGCAGAATAAATCCTGTGTTTCTGCCAAAAGAAATAGAGTCAACATGCTGCGCAAGCACAGGAATAGAGACACCCTCAGCAACCCTGCAGATATCACAAGCCTGGACAGCAGCAGCAATGCTTACCCCTTCTTTGGCAGCAGCATTCTCGCATGCCTTAGCAAGCTTCAGTGCATTATCTCCAGTAGCTTCCTTGTAGGTCTTAAAGTTAATGATAATAATCGGAATATCAAGCATTTTAAATGGAAATCACAGCTCATTTAAATAATTTCTCAATGCCTCTTCCTAAGAAAAAGATAAAACCCCAGGCCAAAAGCAAATCCAATAATGCTGGCAATCTGGCCAGTAGTTAAAACCCAGACCATAATTGTCTCAGCCCTGATAAACTCAATAAAAAACCTGAAAGAAGAATATATCATCACAAAAGAGAGAAAGACATAACCATCAAAACGCTTTTTTTCCCTTAGCTTAACAAGAAGAAAAAACATGCCAAAAAGGGCAATACTGGAATAAAGCTGTGTAGGATGCCTAATCTCTCCAAGGTATTCAACACCCCATGGAATATTGGCAGCAATACCATAGCAGCAGCCCCTTAAAAAACAACCAATCCTTCCAATAGCAAACCCAATTGCAATTGAAGGAGCAATAATGTCCGAAATCTTCCAGAAATCAAGCTTCCTTTTCCGTATATAAGCCCAGGAAAAAACAATCCCTCCAATAAGCCCACCATGAAGAGACATGCCGCCTTCCCAAACCCTTAGCAGGTCAAAAAAACCAGAAACCACATAATCACTGAAAAAAACATAGCCAATTCTTGCTCCAATAATTGAACCAAGAATAATCCATGCAATAAGGCCATACATAACATCATTGTCAATGCCTCTCTTTTCACCCTCTCTTGCTGCAAGCAGTGTCCCTACAAAAAACCCAATAGCAGTCATAAGGCCCCAGCTGTATATCTTTATAAAGCCAAGGTCAGCAAGCACAGAGTATGGCGAATAAGGAATCATAGTTGTTTGAAAACATGCTTATCTTAAAAAGCTTCTGGTTTATCACCGTACATAAATAGAAACATTTAAATATCTGCTTACTAACTTCCCTAGCATAAAATTCAGCAAAGCAGTGAAAAAGGAGGGATTTAGCAAAATGAAAAAAATTCTTACAGACATCCACTCAGGTTTTAAAAAAGCATTTAGGTCAAAAGGCGCCTCAGAAGATATGCATGATGGCGAAAAAGATTACCTTGAGCTTGATACAGAAGGAGAGGAGACAAAAGCAAAAATTGTCGTCAGGCCATTTGTAATCAATGATTTCTCAGACATAAAAGAGATTCTAGACAGTCTCAGGGAAGGTTACACAATTGCCTTAATCAACATAAGGCCTCTTAAAGACAAGGACCTTGTAGATCTCAAAAGAGCAATAAACAAGCTCAAAAAGACATGCGAT
>PWVO01000040.1 GCA_003561825.1 Candidatus Woesearchaeota archaeon
GCTTTGAAACATCATCAATAACAGAATGCTTTGGCGAGTTTGGCTCAGGCAAGACCCAGATAGGCCACATACTTGCAGTCAACTGCCAGAAGCAGAACCCAAATGCCATAGCAGTCTACATAGACACAGAAAACACATTCAGGCCAGAAAGAATACAGCAGCTTTCAAAAGGAGCAGGCCTTGATTCAACCTCAGTCCTTAAAAACATAAAAGTAGCAAGAGCTTACAACTCAGACCACCAGATGCTTCTTGCAGAAAAAGTAGAAGACCTAATAACAAAGCAGGGCCTTAATATAAAAGTAGTAATTGTTGATTCACTTACTGCACATTTCAGGGCAGAGTTCATAGGCAGGGGAACACTTGCAGAAAGGCAGCAAAAGCTCAACAAGCACATGCATGTACTGCTTAAGCTTGCTGACATGTACAATGTCTGCGTATTTGTAACAAACCAGGTAATGGCAAAGCCAGACATATTCTTTGGGGACCCCACGCAGGCAATAGGCGGCCACATAGTAGCCCATGCAAGCACATTCAGGGTTTACCTGAGAAAAGGCAAAAAAGGCAGCAGAGTCGCAAAACTAATAGACTCCCCTAACATGCCAGAAGGAGAGGCAGGATTCATAGTAACAGAAGGAGGAATAAAAGATCTTTAGAGGTGAAATAATGGATGAAGAAGCAAAAAAAACAATAGACAGCCTTTCCCAGAAAATCATTGACCTTGAGACAAGAGTAGAAGACCTTGAAGGCCAAGTCCAGGAACTGCAGGGCGAGATAATGGAAATGCAGGAAGACGATGATGATGAAGAAACGCCATCATGCTGCTGCGGTTAATCTTTTATCCTAGACCCTGCTGTACAGGCACGAGCAAAAAGCCCTTGGCTTTCCGCAGGCAGGGCAGTTCTCTTCTTTATTTTGTCCTTCCCCTGCATTGCTCATATTTTTCATAAACAGGTCTAGCAGCTCATTAAGATTCTGCTTATCTTCACTGCCACTGCTCGTTTTTCCTTTCTGAAGATTCTCAATAGCCTGCTCAATTGCGCTCCTGCCTAAATACCCGCCCTGTTTCATGGAATCATTTGCCTTAATTGGAGAATAAGGATCATTACCAGAATAAGACACAGCAAGAACATCAAGCTTTTCACCGTTTTTCCCAGAATACTGCATAATATTCATGCTCAGCTGAGGCATCTCTCCATTATACCCCTGATTCTGTCCCAGGTAATTTTGCCGGCCTCCCTGAGCAGGATTTCTTCCATAAGCTCCCATAAAAGCATTCCTGATATTAGGAGGGATATTCCCAGAGCCCTTATAAGGCCCATTGCCAATTCCAAAATACAAAGGATTTCCAAAACCCTTTCCAGCTCCTGTAGAATACCTGCTTCCAGATCCTCCTGATTTTCCTTTTCCCATTTTAATCCTCCTAACCATAACAAGCATTAATAATTTAAAAACCTGTGTAGGATTTTTTTCCAGAAAAAGAGCTTATGCTGCTTTTTGCCCAGAAACATCAGAAGCCTTGCCAGTATGTTCCTCTTGCTCACTATCAGAATCTTTAGAGAGATTCTCCTCTTCATCTTTGCTTTTTGGAACACTGAAATAAAACACATTGTCAGGATTTTCATAATACCTTTCAAGCCATTTCTTCAGAGTCTTTGGATTAACACCAAGAGAGTCAGCTGTTTCTTCAAGGTTTTCTGAAGCCCTTGCAGCAGTAACAGTGTAAAACTCCTTAAACCTGTCAGTCTGGGCTTTAAGGCTGTAATCCCCTTTCTCAGCAGCTTCTAAAAAAACCCTTTTTGCAATACTATCCACAACCTCTGACCCAGAATAACTGAAAATCCTGCTCTCATTTTTGCTCACAAAATCCTCAGGAGAAAGCCAGTATTCCCGGCCTTTATCTGCCTTGATTAAATCCTTGACTTCAAGATCATTGACTAAGTTAGACAGCTCAGACCTGTCATGATTAAGCTTTCTGGACAACCCCCTTATATCACTTATGCCAGTGTATTCAGCAACAGCAGGGATATAGCTCATCCTGAAATCTCTGACAGCATCACCCAATTTATAATCCTCCTGAGCCACATTGCTTTTAGGGATATAACTGGCAGAAACATTTCTTTCATAGCCAGAAGCTATACTTTCTATATTCCTTTTACCCTCAGTTGGTGAATAAACCATGCTTAATATAGAATCAAACTCATATATAAAATTTTCTTAAAAAAAGGCCATTAATTTTTAAGGATGCAAAACTAATCTTTGGCCTTAATATACTCAACAATCCCCTTAACATTCTCTTTTTTAGTGAAATCAGCAGGCTTATTGTAAGCAGCAAGCATCCCAATCTCTTCCTCTGTTTTTTCTTTCTTCTTTTCAATAATTTTCTTAAACACCCTCATAATAGCCTTGTCCGCAAACCCAAGCTTATTGAAATTAAACCCACCCCTAAGATAAAAAAACTCAATCTTTTTCAGCTCATCACTGCTGAAATTCTTGTCCCTTATCTCTTTAACAATCTTCTCATCTGGAGAAGCAGCTCCAACAGCAAAAACTGCTACTCTCTTTCCTTTCAGGATATCAAGGTTTTTCTTAATTAAGCCAATCCCAAGAATCCCAGAAGCATGCACACTCCCCCCATAGACAACAGCATCATACTTCTTTAGCAAATCCCTGCTGGCCTTAGAACACTCAAAAACCTCGCTGGCAAGCTCTTCAGCAATCCACCTGGCATACTTTTCAGTAAATCCGGTCTTTGACCTGTAAATAACAGCGCATTTCATAATCTCACCCCTAAAACAAAAAACTATTTAAGCTAACTTTAATTCTCTGCAAACAATGGAGCTTATTCAGTTCTTATATTTTTCTATAATCGGCATAGCCACAGGCTTCATGAGCGGAATGTTCGGCATTGGCGGCGGATCAGTAAGAATACCCCTTCTTGCAATGACAGGCATGCCTTTGATCAATGCATTTGCAACAAACATGTTTGCAATACCCTTCTCATCAGGCATGGGAGCATATGTTCAGAGAAAAAACATAAAGTGGAAAATAGCAAAAATATTCACTCTCGGCGGAATTACAGGAATACTTATCGCAACATTCCTTGTAGGAATTGTATCATCAAGAATACTAGCAATTACCTTTTTCTTTGCAGCAATAATCACTCCCATATGCCTTTACCTTGACAGGATAAGCCATAAAATTTACGACAAAATAAAGCAGACACCATCAAACCTTTTCTTTGGCGCATTTACAACAAACCTCATAATAGGTCTCAGAGGAGGAAGCGGAGGAACACTCTTTCCCCCGCTCTTAAGGTCAATGCATGTAAGAATGCACAATGCAATAGCAACATCGCTTTTTGCCGGAATTTTTTCTTCCCTTGCAGCACTCTCACTTTACATAATAAGAAAAGAAGTGCTTTTCATCCCAGCTTTGGTAATAGGAATAACAGACATACTTGGCTCATATCTTGGAAGCAAGACATCCCTAAGAACAGACTCAAAATGGCTCAAGCTCGGCCTTGCAGCAATAGTCTTTATACTGGCCTGCACAGTAGTTTACAGAGAATTCTTTTAAAACCCTAAGAATAACTAGGTTCTTTTGGAGTACGATTGTACTTCTCAGAATTTGCATATAAGCTTCTGATAAAAGCAGAGCATTTAGGCAGGGCTTTTTTTTCAATATTATACTTTAGCTTTTCAAGTTTTTTATAATTTATTTCCGTACCAGCTGCTTCTA
>PWVO01000093.1 GCA_003561825.1 Candidatus Woesearchaeota archaeon
CCAAGGTCATAAAAAGCGCAGTGGATTGACTCTTGCGCAGAGTCAAATGCTCTTATTAAAGCGCCTTTGCAGTCATCAGCAGGGCAGAAATAAAGCTCTAAAAAAGCAGTATGCTCGCTTGGGATTTCACTTCCAGCTTCAGGGTTTGTTATGCTGCAGCCCAAGATAAAGATTAGCAGGCCTGCTGCTGCAAAAGGGCATAGCTTTGCAAAAATACGGTTTTTCATAATATTTTTTTCAGAATCAGGGATTAATAAGCCCTTTCTGCAAAAAACCGAAAAACCTGCGGATTATTTTCCAATGCCTGTTTTCTCTATAAGCTCGTCGATGCTTTTAAGCAGAGAGAATTTCGTCTCATAATGCTTTTTGTCAATCTTGTCAAGCATTGCTGCAGAATCTGGCTCATAGATTCCATTAAAATAAGGCGCAGTATTTCTCTTATCAACTTTAATGCCTTTGGCTTTTGCAAACAAAATGCACTCCTCCCTGAGCACAGGCCTCAAAAGCTTTACAACTCTTATTTTTCTCTTTCCAGAGCCTATCTCTGGGTTTCCAATAAAGCAAAGGCCTCTTGACTTAAAAACAGACGAGAGAAAATAAGAAGCCTCGTCATCAAGGCACCAGGGAATTACAACCTTTACAGGAAAGCTAAGTTCCTTGATATTTTTAATCTCTGAAGCAATTGCACTGATTTCCTTTTTCTTTGGCTTGTGGATTATAAGTTTTCTGCAGTAAAGCATGCCAAGCATCTCTTTGGATATTTTTGAGTAAATGCTTTTGTGGTCAAAAAAAACAACAGTGTCATCTCTTGTTATAAGATCCCTGGAGACAACATACTTTTTCACTCTTTTTGAGATAAGCCTGCAGAAGCAATTGCTGCAAAGCCCTGTTCCGAGATAGGGCAGCTTGATCTCAAGCTTTGATTTATGGCATTTTTCGCACAGCATATAATTTAGCTAAGGCCAAGTATTTAAATAAATTTTGAAATCTTGCTTTTATTTATAAAGAAGGATTATGTTTATCAGGCAAAAGCCGAAAATAAAGTAAATATTTAAATAGAATCAATGTCTTACTGTTAGTATAGCAGAAATTAAGAAATCTCATTAGCATATTCATCAGATTGCTTGCAGGAACTTGTACATATACTTTCTTATACAGGCATAAACACCTGCTGCTGTTGCTTTAGCCAGAGATTTGAGAAGAAGGCAAAAAGCCATTTTTCCGTCGGGGGAAGGGATTGTTACTACTCTTCAATCCTTAAAAAATCGAAAGATTTAAATAGAAGTTACGCTTACATAGTAGTAATCTAAGAAATCAGAGGTTTTAAGTTCATTATCACCTCTTTTTCCTGGGATTGGAGCCGCAAGGCTTCATTCCCGGGTTTTAAGTTCAACTATCACCTCTTTTTCCTGGGATTGAGGCTGCAAAGCTTCAGTCCTGGGTTTTAAGCTCAACTATCACCTCTTTTTCCTGGGATTGGAGCTGCAAAGCTTCAGTCCTGGGTTTTAAGCTCAAATATTCTCTTATTAATGAATTATATTGTTTCTTTTGGGCTATTTTACTATAGAAATCTAAAAAAGCTATTTGTCATTTATTCTTATAACAATTTTGCCGCTTCTTCTGCCTTTCTTCTTTTTCCTGAATATCACAGCTGCAATTAGTAGCCCTGTCATAATCCCCATAAGAAAGATATATGCAAATGCAAAATAAGGCCCTATGCTATGCCTGAAGTCAATCTTCTCTTTTTCAGTAGGAAAATATATGTCCAGATTGCTAAGCTCAAGAGCATATTCTGCATAAAGAAGAGCAGAGTACTTGTCATAATCCCTGAGGCTCTCTGCATACTCATAGTAAGAATACCCTACTATTGGGAAATGCCCTTTGCTGCTTGTCTCAACAATATTTTTTTTCACTATGTTAAGCTTGTTCTCAAGAAGTTCGCTTACATATTCTTCTTCAACCCCGATTGTTGAAAGAATTACATCAGCCTCTGCCTTTGCTTTGCTCGCCTTAAAAAGGCACAGCTCATAGTCCTCATTCTCAAGGTCAGCCTGGGCAAGGTCTATATCATCCTTTATATGGCTGGTTCTTTCAGGCAGGAATATTGAGACATACTGGTATCTTTCCTCTGCCTCAAGAATCTTTGTAATGCAGGAGCTTCTCATCACTTCCCTGTTAAAGTCAATCTTTTCACCCTCATTTTCAAAAAACTCGCTCCATGCCTTTGCGCTGTAAAACCTCTCAGCTGCAAAACCAAGGCTGGCAGCAGAATTATTTAAATTGCCTTCTTCTGCTTCCTCAATCCCTAACTCAACATACCTTAAGGCTTCAATAACCCTCTCCCTAACAACCGCATACGTCTGTAGATCAGTCATTGTCTCGTACTTAAAGGGCAGCATAGAGTCAAATTCAATTATCTCTTCATTAAGGGATTCAGACATCTCCAGCAGCTCATTCAGTGCCATGTTCTTGCTTTTTTCAAGAAACTGCCTGTAATTTGTGTTTGCTCCAAAGCAGAAGCTTGCTGAGGAGTAATAAAGGCCATTCTCAAAAGCATCTTCACCCCTTGAGCTTAAGTTAACTGCCCTTTCAATAAAAGAGTCTTCATCAAGCCCAAGAAGCTCATACTCAAGCCTAAGCTCCTTTGATCTCTGGCAGAGCCTTTCTGCAAGCCCCTTCATTATTTTCTCATATTCCGGGCTTATCTCAAGGTCTGGCAATTCCCTTAGGGGCTTTCCTGTAAGCTCAAACATAATCTCGTCAAGGTCAGAAACCTCAATAACCTCAACCCCTTTTTCAGCGCCATACTCAATAAGGTCAATAGAAGTATTGTCTTCCCTTCTGTAAAAAGCAGTGCCTGATGGGATTAGCACTTTCCTTATTCCAACTCTTGAGGCAGCATCAATCTTTTCCTTAAGGCCCCCTACTGGGCCAACAACGCCGCCGGAATTAATACTCCCTGTAATGCTGGTTCTTCCTTCTACCCTTAGGTTCTCAAGAGTCGCAATTGTAAGTGCTGAGACAGCAGCGCCTGCACTTGGCCCCCCTATTATAGAAGTGTCTGCCCTTATTGTGTAAAAAAAGTCATAGAGCTGGCAATTGACATTTGTTTGCCTGCATGCTATCTGGTTTGCAAACCTTGTTGAAACCTGGGTGTCAAGCCTTGTTAATGGAAAAGTATCTATAAAAACCCGCCCAGTGCCTGGACTTACCTCAAGATGAAGCTGCGCCAGAGATCCCACATAGCCTTTTTGTGTCTGGCTTACAGCAAGCAGCGGCAGCTGGCCTGATCTTGCATAGGAGACAGGCATTGCTGCAATCAATATAAAAGCAATTAAAAAGAAGGTTTTTCCTTGCATTATTTCCTGAAACTTTTTTTCTATTAAATATCTTTTGATTTTCTAAGAGAAATTGAAGCTTATTTCTGCTGGTTTTCTATTTGAGCTTTATTCTCCTCTGTTTTTTTCTGGAAGCCATTGGCCTGCTTTGCAGGGCACTCTGGATTAATGCACAGCTCCCATGGCTTCCTGCCCTTTGTTATTATCAGTACAATGGGATAGCTGCAAGCAGGGCATTCTCTGCCAGATGATTTTGCAAGCCCTTTCTGCGGGATGCCAAAAGTGGTTTTGCACTCAGGATACCTGTCGCATGCAATAAACCTCTTTTTTGTTTTTTTGGAGGTAATAATCCTTAAGTTTCCCTGTTTGCATTTAGGGCACTTCCCAATAAGG
>PWVO01000170.1 GCA_003561825.1 Candidatus Woesearchaeota archaeon
AGGGGAGTAATGGATTGTGATGAGAGTTGTGAGCATAGTTGTACCCTATTCTGGCTAGGTTATTGCTATAAGGAGAAATCAGATGGACAAGACTCTAAAGGAGAGGATAGAGAAGTAGGATTTAGTAAAGGAAAGGAGGAGCAAAATGAAGATTTGGAGACCTAAGGATCCTAGAGCAGTTTCCCTAATAAAGCTTACGCTTTGGGCAGGCCTATTCACCTGGATGGTATTTACTTTAGCTACCGGGATAGTGATGGCTAGACTGGCATCTTTGTCTCTACCTCCCATAGTTGGCACAGACCTCTCGGGACAGATCCTTATCTGGGTAATTCCTATTTGGATAGTTTTCACTACCTTTATGCTTATCTGGGCAGTTGTTAGGTTTGCTAACAGGAAGCTAAGAGTAAAAAGAGAGGAGGATTAGATATGGATGTATTCGAAGAAATAGAACATCTGTTTATAGAGAGGTACAAGGATTGGGAGGGTAGAGAACAGTTCAAAGGCTCTGGTGAAAGGTTGCGGCGTCTTATATCTGAGATGTGCTGGAGTAAAGAGGAGGTTGAAGCAGAGGTTGGGCATTGTCTTGATGCAGTATTTGGAGATTCCTATAATGAGATGCTTGTTTGCAAACCCATCAATGTCTGGACTTTCTGTCCCCACCATATTCTACCTTGCAACTTTAAGGTAAAGGTGGGCTATATACCTAATGGTAAGGTTCTTGGATTGTCTAAGTTTGCTAGGATTGCAGTGGCTAGAGGAAAGATGCCTATAATGCAAGAGCAATATACTAGGGAACTAGCAGATACTTTTTGGGCAGGCCTGGCACCTATTGGTTTGGGGGTTTATGTTACTGGAAAACATGGATGTATGGGTTGTAGAGGAATAGGCCAAGAGTTAGAGATAATCACATCTACACTTAAGGGTGCTATGTATGAAGATCCTATGGCAAGAGAGGAGTTTTATGGTCTCTGTAGGTAGGCTTAAGTTAGCTCTTGAGTGTCCAACAGGCCTTCTTGAAATAGTCGAGCCTCTAGGGGACTTTAGTTGGGCTTCAATAGACCAAATCTTAATTGACAAATCTTATAGGGACTACTATAAAGGGGTAGATGGACCTCTCTTTCTTAGCACAAGGAAGAGCTTTACACTAACCAGTGTTAGTCTGGATGAAGCTGAAGAGGCTCTTACTTTACTTGGTAGACCAGGTTTGGTAATAGGCCCTGATACTTTTGGAGATATGGAAGATACACTAAGTCTATACTGGAAGTGGGTAAAGGCTATACCAGACCTAGTACCTGTAGTTCAAGGTCGTTCTATAAATGAAGCTCTAAGATGTGCCTACAGCTATGACTGTATGGTAGCAGTGCCTTTTGATATAGCATCTGAGCCTGGCACTCCATTAAGAACAAAGATGCAGAATAGACTTCGGTTAGTTGAAACTTTATGGGATAGGCATATCCATCTTTTGGGCATAACTTCTTTGGAGGAGTTGTATTGGTATTCTTCTTATTCTCATGTTTTGAGTATCAATACAGGCTTACCTGTAAGGTTGGGTTTGGCAGGTCAATCCATTGTGGGGTATGGTGAGGAGAAGGAAAGGGATTCTAGACAATATATGGATATGAGGTCGAAGGAGCTTCCAGCTAAAGATAAGATGGACTTGGTATTAGATAATATAGAGAGATTAAAGGAGGTACTCAATGGATAACTCTTCTGCACATCTTGCTTACATATCTAGGTTGGTTCTCGAACATATGGATTCTAGAGACCCTGTTGGGGGGCTCAGTTGGATGGACGTATATCCCATAGAGGATGCTGTCTATGATGTAGGCAGAAAGTTCAGACTGGTTGACCATGTTATATCTAATGGAAAACTTGGTGAATCCAAGAAAGTCGCTCTTGATAACATTCTTGACCTTTTGGGTTATGCCTACATTCTTTACTATAAGGTTCACCATACAGAATGAATGTTCTTGTAGTTTGGAAAGACTCTATCTATGAGGGTGGAGCTACTGAGCTTAAGAAGGTTCTTTACTGTGGTCTTAGGCTTGGTGGTCATAACCTTAAGGTTGTAGATAGTAGTAATGTCCTAGAAGCCTGGCTTAGGGTTAGGAATAATCTTAATTGGGCTGACGTTGTAGTTTGTGGGGAGTTTCCAGCTACAGCAACTACATGGCCTTCTTGTAGTAAACCTATAGTTTGGATCACTGAGAGTGTTCCAGACCTTTTCTGTGGGTTAAAGGATGCACCTCTTCTATCAATCCACCGTAAGGTAGTGAAGGGTAACAATAGGGTCCATATAGTATATCCCAATAGATACCTCGAGATGGAACTAGATAGATTCTATGGAAAGTTTAACTACTTTTTGCCCTTCGGTGTGGATTGGGAATACTTCTCTAACGGATGTAGAACAAAAGGGAAAGATTTTACTATACTCCATGTAGGCTATGTGGGTAGACTTAAGGGTCAACTGGAAGCTCTAAAGGCTTGTGAGGAGCTTCTTGGACAGATTGAAAACCTTCATTTGGTGTTTGTTGGACCTAAACTTTGTGTGGGTTCAGGTAAAACCTATTGGACTAGGTTTAAAGAAGCAGTGCAAACTTCTTATCTTAGATCCAGAATAAACATTCTAGGGGATGTAAGCAAGTCTCGGATGAAAGGTCTATACTACTCATCCGATGTCCTACTCCACTCAGTAGGGCCCTATGGAGGCCAACTTACTCCCTTCGAAGCTTTATCTACTGGATTACCTGTGGTTACAAGTACTAGATTTCTAAGTGAGGAATTGGTTAGACCCTTCGGCTTGGTAACTGATAACTATGTTGAGGCTCTAAAAACCATCCGTGATAATTGGCCTATTTACCATGAGATGGCCTTAGAAGGTAAGGAATGGATTAGAGATAACCTATCGTGGAAGAATTATACAGACAAGTTTAACAGAATAATTGAGGAGGTAGTTAATGAAGACAGAGGATTTTGATATCCAAGTTCCGAGGGAACAGGTGGCACAGGAACCGTCTAATCCTAGAGATTCTAGTAGGCTTCTTGTCTTGGCTGAAAGTGGTAAGATAGTCCATACCCACTTTTATGAGCTTCCAGATTTTCTCTTTCCTGGTGATTGCCTTGTCTTCAATAACAGTAGAGTTATACCTGCCAGATTGAGGGGTACAATACATGGACGTCCTATGGATGAGATAGTTATAGTACTTCTAAAGAAGGATTTGAGGGACTGGGTAGCCATAGTTGAGGTAGGAGAGGTAGAATACGGAGACACTATTGATTTCAAAGATCTTTGGGGAGAAGTAACTCTAATTGGGGATAAGATTGGTAAAAGGAAAGAATGTCTTATTAACATTAGGTTATCTGATGAATCCAAATTAGACTTAGCTGGAGAGCCTCCTGTTCCTCCTTACATACATGGCTATAAAGGAGACCCTGAAAGATACCAGACAGTTTACAATCAGATAAGAGGTAGTGCAGCTGCTCCTACTGCTGGTTTGCACTTTACAGATGAACTCTTGAACAGGTTACGCCAAAAAGGTATAGACCTGGCATTTGTGACCCTCCATGTTGGCCTAGATACTTTTATGCCAGTATTAGAAGATGATCCTAGACAGCACAAGATGTACACGGAGTTCTGTAGTGTAGACCAAAAAGCTGCTGATGCAATCAATAAGGCAGAGAGGGTAATTGGTGTAGGTACCACATCTGTTAGAACAATGGA
>PWVO01000071.1 GCA_003561825.1 Candidatus Woesearchaeota archaeon
CTGAATTAAGAGTCCGACCATATACTATGGAACATCTTAAACAACTCGTTGAAGAAGATTATGAAAATGGGGTTGTTAATGAATTGTTTGTGGGTATTCTTGATGGAACAGGAATAGCATATGTCGGAAAATTCTGGACACCAAAAAAATCCGGTGGTAAAAAAGTAAATCAATATTTCTTCCAAAACGATGAACCAAGCGGTTTTAATTTTGGTCATATGTCTGGACCAGGATGGCCACTTAATCAACCACCTGTTTTAGATGAAAGATTGATGCATTACTTTACAGCTTTAAAAGATGTCAGACCAGATGTAACTGGTAGCTTGGATAGATGTATGGAACACCTTACAAGAGCAGGACCAGAATATACTGGAAGATCTAACGGAGTCTCTTTTAAACTTGCTAGAAGATAATTTTTATTTTTGCCCTTTTATTCTTTAAATTGATTGGACTTCGTCCTTGATACGCCAACTTCTGAACTTCTTCGGCTTCGCCTCGACCACGCTGCGCTCTCGCCTATCGGCTCGGGGCAATTAACAGCACTTTAAAGAGAAATGCCTCAGCTCGGCATTTCTCCAAATTTTTTCTCTGCGAGAAAAAACTTCTCTAAATACCAATGATTTGATGTTTTGCTTAATTTATTGGGAATGTTTCCTGCTTCTCAAAAGAAAAAAGATGCTGCAGATTGGCTCTTAAAAACAATAAACTTTAAATAAAGACCAGTTTTCCCTGTAAATCAGAAAGTTGGGGCTGTAGGGTAGCTTGGTTCATCCTTTCTGGTTTGGGACAGCTTTTTTTATTAAACAGCGCAAGAAACCAGATGACCCCGGTTCGAATAAGAAGCTTTTTAAAGCCAAAATCGAGAGTCCGGGCAGCCCCATTTGATAATTATGAGGTCAGAATGGCAAAAACAAAATTAGGCTCAATAAAAAGGTTTGGAGCAAGGTACGGAAGGACTGTAAAGCTTAAGCTTGCAAAAATAGAGAAAGAGCAGAGGAAAAAGCACAAGTGCCCTTACTGCAGCGGCCTGGGTGTGAAAAGGCTTGCAGCAGGCATATGGCACTGCAGGAAATGCGATGCAAAATTCACTGGAAGGGCCTATACAATCTCAAAAGATGACAAAAGGGTGAGTGCAGATGGTTGAATACAAGTGCTTTTCATGCAGCAAGAAGGTTTCAATGGATTATCTCAAGAAAAAAATAAGATGCCCTTACTGCGGGTCTAAGGTTCTTTTCAAGCAGAGGGCAAACATAACTAAGGTCAAGGCAATATGAAGTATTCTGCCTCTATTATTGTTAAGGGAAACCCTGGCAATATATATAAGTGCTTTTTTCCTGAAGCAAAACATTTAAAAAGCAACAGGTCAGATTATAAGATAGAAAAAAATAAAGAAGGGGTTTTGTTCAAGATTAGTGCAGATGACTCAGTTGCACTTAGGGCGACTCTTAACTCAATAACAAAGCTTTTGACAGTTTATGAAAAACTCGAAAAAATAAAATGAGTGCTTCAAAAGAGACAGAGCAAAAGATACAGCAGCTTCAGCTAATGGAGCAGAGTATGCAGCAGTTTCTTGTACAGAAACAGGGATTCCAGACAAGGCTTGCAGAGATAGAGTCTGCACTGGCTGAGCTAAAGAATTCTGAGACAGCTTTTAAGATAGTCGGGAATATAATGGTCTCTTCAAAAAAGCAGGACATTGAAAAAGATCTTAATGAGCAGAAGGAAAAGGCTGAGCTAAGGATAAAGATGCTTGAGAAGCAGGAAGACAAGATTAAGGAGAGGGCCGAGAAGCTGCAAAAAGAGGTCCTGGATGAGATGAAGGGCAAGGATTAAAAATGGCAGATGAAAAAGTAAAAGAAGTGATAGATGCTCTTTCTGAGCTAAATGATGATAATACAGTGCCAAGGAATATAAAGAACAAGATAAGCGCAGCAATACAGATTCTGGAGGATGATTCAGACCTTTCAATCAGGGTAAACAAAGTGCTGAATGAGCTTGATGAGATTGCTGATGAAACAAATATCCAGGCTTATACCAGAACGCAGCTTTGGAATATTGTTTCAATGCTTGAAAGCATGCAGCTTTAGCTCTTTTTTGAATCTGCTTTTACAATAACTACTTTTTTTATAAGGAGTGAGTTTGGTATAAATATAATGTCGCCTTTTTCAGTTTCTATTTTTGTCTCAACAAGACTCATCTTAATTACTTTGCCCTCTGTGCTTTCTACTTTTATCTTATCTCCTTCTTTTATAAATCTCTTTCTGTGTATGAAAAGGCTTGCAAACACACTTGGTATGAAGTCTTTTATCCCAAGAAGCACTGAGATAATCACTATCACTATGACTGCTCCTGATATCATGTGAAGCACTACGGTAGTTATTCCGAGCTGGTTGAGGGCCATTATGATGAAAAGAAAATATATGAAATAGCTTACAAATACTGAAAGGATCTCCTCAATTGATATTTTTATGCCTATTGACTTATTAAGAAGATTGTTAAGCTCTATCTCGTGGAGGGCTTTCTGCAGAAGCTTTCCAGAGACTCTGCCTAAGACTATTCCAATTAGGATTATTATTGCTGCCACTACAAGCCTTGTAAATACACCTGACAGGATGTTGGGTATCAGGCTGATTGTGCTTCCTACTATGGAAGAATTGTTCATTTGCCATGGATTTAATGGATTATTTAAAAATATATCTTTTTTGTTAGAAAAGATTATAAAAGATGGTTTATAAGCAGTTTGGATGCCAGGGGATGAAAAAAAAGGTAATTTAAGCAAGATCAAAGAGCTTGAGAAGGAGCTCTCGACAACAAAGTACAACAAGAGGACACAGCACCACATCGGGCTTGTAAAGGCTAAGATAGCCAGGCTGAAGGAGAAAGAGACGCAAAGGTCATCTTCAAAAGGAAGGCATGAGGGCTATTCAGTAAGGAGAACAGGGGATGCAACTGCATTGCTTCTTGGGTTTCCTTCTGTGGGAAAATCCACTTTGCTTAACAGGCTTACAAATGCAGATTCGCAGATTGGTGCTTATGACTTTACTACACTTGATGTTATCCCGGGGGTAATGGAGTACAAAGATGCAAAAATACAGATTCTTGATGTTCCGGGCATAGTGTCCGGAGCAGCCTCAGGCAGGGGCCGCGGAAGGGAAGTTCTTTCTGTTATAAGAAGCTGTGATATTGTAATTTTGCTTATTGATGTTAACAGGCTTGATGAATACAGGCTTATATGCGCAGAAGTAAATGAGTCAGGCATAAGAATAAACCAGGAAAAGCCTGATGTAAGAATAAAGAAAAAGCCCAGAGGAGGAATACAGATAGGCAAAACAGTTCCTCTGCCGGATCTTGATGACAGCACAATAAAAGGCATACTCAAAGAGCTTTCAATATCCAATGCTGATGTTCTCATAAGAACCCAGATAAATGCTGACCAGTTTATTGACGCAGTAGAGGGCAACAAAAAATACATCCCCTCTGTTACAGTTATAAACAAGGTTGATCTTGCCTCAAAAGAGCAGCATGAAAAAGCACTTAAGCTGTTCCCTAATGCAATTTTGATCTCAGCAGAGAAGTCTTACAATATTGAGAAAGTAAAAGAAGCAGTTTATAAAGGGCTTGGAATGGTGAGGATTTTCCTCAAGGAAGTCGGGAAAAAGCCGGATCTTGATGTCCCTCTTATAATGAGACAGGGATGCACAATTGAGGATGTCTGCA
>PWVO01000088.1 GCA_003561825.1 Candidatus Woesearchaeota archaeon
CAGAAAAACCCGCAAACTATTTATATATGTTAAGAGGATAGTATTAAAAAATGGGTGAAGGGGTTTCTGCAAAAAGAGGGCATGATGGTTTTGAACAGTTATTCTGCTGCAATTTTGGTTTTTTTGCTGGAATAATCTATCTGTCTTTAAATTTGTTATATATATTGTCAGCAGTACCCAAATACTTTAGAATTTTATGCCTTGGTTTACCTTCTTTATATATTGTTTCTGCTACATAATAATAAGTCCTAATCCCTTTTACTTTCTTAAATTTCCTTTTAATGATAAACATAATTTCTTAATAGTTACTTATTATTTATATAGATTTATATTCTCCAGAATAGAAAAAAATAAATATAAGGTATGAACTAGTAGTAACTTTTATGGTTAAAAAGAGAGATAAATTGATGTGGTGGCATAAGGATTACAAGAGAAAAAAGAAAAAACGGAAAAAATACAAAAAAGACGAAGCAACTTATAATCACATTCAGGAGAATGAAATATTTATCTTTCTGAAATATCTCCCTTTGGCTGCTTTATTTGTGTGTAAGAACCAGCCTTATCAATCCATATATGGACGAATTATTTGAGATAACTTCAAAACCACTACATGAACTCGAAAAATTTTTTGCCACAGATAGTACTGGAGAAACAACTTCTACTGCCTCAACCTGGTTTAATATTCGCTGTGGCAAAACAGTGAAAAAAAAGGACCACATTACAACCCATATCACTACAGGAACATTTACTAACATAGTAACTGCAATTACCATAAATGCTTATGCAGGAGAAGACAACATCATTTTTCGTAAGCATAATAGATTAACATCAAAAAATTTCAAAGTTGAAGAACACAGTGGAGACAGCGCATACTTATGCAAAGAGAATTGTGATGCCGTTGAAGCAGTAGGTGGCATACCTTTCTTTCGACCAAAATCCAATTCACTTGTTAAATCAGATGGATCATATGCTTGGTTACGCATGATGTTAAATTATCATAAACATCCAATTAAATCTAAGCGTTCTTATAATAGACGTTTGAATGTTGAATCTACTAATCATGCAAAAAAAGCAAAGTTTGGAAGCCATGTAAGATCAAAGAATGATATAGCTAAAGAAAACGAGAGTAAATTTCAATGGTTGGCTTATAATTTCAGTGTTCTGAGCAGAGCATATTATGCTTATGATATTGAACCTTATTTTATCAAATAATACAATTAGTTTTTACACATAGCAGGGTTTTTCAGGAACAATATACAAATCACATCAAACAATATTCTCAAGCATAGAAAACTATTTATAACTAAAGCCCTTTCCAACTATGCAAGATGTCAGACAATGGGCTAACAAAAAAAAGAGTGCATGAGTTTTTTAGAGTTATTTGCCCGATGTCTTGTTATAAGAAGTCATGGTAAAGTCCAACAACAACCCTGGGCTTGTACAGCGGCTTCAAATTTTTCTTTGGCTTTAACAGCGATATGATGCAGCAAGCCCAGTCAAAAAACCAAAAAGGTGAGTGCAATGCAAGAAGAAGACTGGGAAGCAATGTGTCCTGTATGCCAGGACGTAATAGACAATCCGATTTGCCCGGATTGCCTTGAGAAAGAAGTAGAGGAGTGGTTAGCAACAAAAAGCCCCAGAGACATGGCAAGCATCAAGACAGGCATTGCATATTTTAGGGGTGAACATGGGCCAAGGTGCATCAAGTGCGGAAAAGAGGTGTCTATATGCGCATACTGCTTTGTGAAAGGGGTAAAAGAAGTAATTGAAGAAAAAAGCCCGGAAATACTGGCAGAATTCAACAACCTGTTCGGGTTCAGAAAAGCAGAGGGAGTTGACTTTTACTAAAGTGAATTGAGATCATGAAGAAGCTTGTCAGCATCAATTCCGTACATCCCGCACACATCTCCTATCTTAAGTACTTGCATCTCCATCTGGGCCATAGGGCAGGTAAGGCAGGGAAAATTATGCTTGGCAAGAATCTTATCAGCTCCTTTAACAGCCAAAGCCTCTGCAAGGGTAGTTTCCCTTGTAATTTTTCCAGATTTAGGAGAATCCTTAGTTTTCTTCACTTGACACTTCGCTTCCTTTCTGCAGAAGCTTAACATCTTTTGCCTGCTTTCCTTTGTCTGAATCAAAAGGCTCAAAAGATACTTTGTCATTGTCCTTTAGGAATGTGCCTTCCTCAATTGCTGACCTGTGCACAAAAAACTCGTCGCCATTGTCTCCCTGTATAAATCCGTATCCTTTGTTCCTGTTAAACCATTTAACTGTTCCTTCCATTTTGTTTTCCTCATAATTAAATTTGACACCTAAACAAACGCAATCATTTTTAAAGATTTGTATAATAGAACATATAAATAGATTCTGAGAGATATAATCCCCAAGAGACTGATACAAGCACTCAATGCAATTTTTTGTAAATGTTTTTCCTATGGCCTATTTCTATAACATGTATTATTAGCCTGTCCTCTATAATATCCATTATTACCCTATAATCTCCCGCTCTTAGCCTGAAATATTTAGAGCCCACTAATTTTTTAACATGGGCAAAGGGCCTTATGCGGCATCTTTTGACTGTAGAAACAATTCTATTTTGAGTTTCTAAAGGAAGTTTGCTTAGCTGTTTGTCTGCAAAATCAGAAAAGATTACATTATAAGTCATATTTTTAGCCTTTTTTCAATTTCTGCAAGAGTCTTAAATCTTCCTGCCTTAATGTCTTCCTCAGATTTTCTGATGTTTGCAAGAGTTTGCTCAGAAAGCTCCATTGTATCCTCTAATAAGTCTCTGATAATGTCCTCATAGCTTTCCTTGTCATACATCTTGCGGACTTTTAGTTCCTCTAGCAGATCCTTGCTTATTTGTATAGTGGTGGTTGCCATAGCGATAATATAGGGAGCTATAGTATAAAAAAGTTTTGTTTTTTCAGATTATAAAAACTAAAGAAACCTTTAAATAAAAAAGAGCCATTCTTAACAGAAGGGGGTGTTATATATGCTGTCAGAGATACCAAAAAGAGCTGAACAAGCTGATAAAAAAGAAGTTGACCGCGAGATTCTAAGGGTCGGGATTATTGCTGAGCTTGATGCAATTAATCTTTACAAGCAGATGGCAGAAGCAGCAAGCAATGAGGATATCAAGAAGATCCTGCATGACATTGCTGCTGAAGAAAAAACTCATGTAGGAGAGTTTCAGGCATTATTATTAATGCTTGACAAAGAGCAGGAACAGGAGCTTGAAAAAGGCAGAAAAGAAGTTGAGGAAGAAATAAGCAAATAAAGGAGGGAAAAATGATATGGTGGTTAATAGGGGCAATAGTTCTGTTTTTTTTAATAAGCATAAGGATAGTTCAGGAATATGAGCATGGAGTAAAATTCACTTTTGGAAGATATGCAGGGATAATGGGCCCTGGCCTGAGGCTTGTTTTTCCTGTAATACAGACATGGCAGAAGATAGACAGAAGAACAAAGGTTGTTGATGTTCCGAGCCAGGATGCAATAACAAAAGACAATGTTTCAATAAAAGTTGATGCTGTGCTTTATTTCAGGGTTGTTGAGTCTGAGAAAGCTATTCTTCAGGTTGAGAACTACAGGTATGCTGTATCCCAGCTTGCACAGACTACTATGAGGGATGCTGTTGGAGAAACAAGCCTTGATGATTTATTAAGCAAAAGGGATGAGGTTTCA
>PWVO01000057.1 GCA_003561825.1 Candidatus Woesearchaeota archaeon
CTTGAGCCATCAGAGAAAAACCCTCTCATGTGATGGAGGGGCATCAGAAGGGGTATTGACCAGCCTGCTTTGCTGAAAGCTGAGTTTGAGGCTGTAAAAAAGGTGCATGACATGGGATTTTCAAATATTGGGATTATGCTTCCTTTTGTATCAAAGGCTGATGAGGTAAGAAAGGCCAAGGGCTTTATTGAGGAGATTTTCAAAGACGAGTATGTGGAGCTCGGTGTTTCTGCTGAAACTCCTGCATGCGCATGGATTATTGATGATATCTGCAGGCTTGGGATTGATTTTGTCAGCATCAGCGCAGAGGGCCTTGCGCAGCATACTCTTGCAGTTGACAGGGAAAGCGCGATTGCAGGAAAGCATTACGATGAGCTTCATGCTGCTGTGATGTCCCAGATTGCAATGATAATAAGCAAGTGCAAGAGGTTTCATGTTCATTCTTCAATATACGGTGAAACATGCTCCAAGCCAAAGATGGCTGCTTTTCTGGTAAGGCAGGGGATTGACAGCATCAGTGCCATGCCAGAGGATATAGCCGGCATAAGGAAGATTGTTGCTGCAACTGAGAAAAAGCTTTTGCTTGACGCTGAAAGAAGGATTTTAAGAATAAGGCACTAGGCTTCAGGGTTTTTGATGGAAAAAGTGAAAAAAGCATCTAGGGGAAGGCCTGCAATAAGCCAGATCAGGGAGAATATAGTTGACATTCTTTTCTATAAGGGGCCGTGCTATGGTTATGAGATATACACCACTTACATAAAGATTTTCCCTGGTGTTACTATGAGGTCAGTTTACTATCATCTCAAGAAAGGCACTCAGCTCGGAGAGTTCAGGGTTGCCAAGATAAGGAAAGAGAAAGGTGATTATTCCTGGGGCAAAGAGGCTGAGAAAACCTATTATGAGCTTGGCAAGAATGCCAGGCCAAAGCTAAGCAGAAGGTGCGCAAGATTTTTTGAAAAATCTTAAGCAAAGAATGGAAAAAGTATATTGACTAAAATCAGGAAGATAAATGCATAGCTTACTGCTTTCCATATCTTATTTGCTGCTTTTTCGTCTTTGCCGAAAAATTTTGCAACTGGGACAAGTGCAAGCTGCAGGATTCTTCCTCCGTCAACAGGCCCTAGCGGAACAAGATTAAAAAGCCCGATTCCAAGGTTAAGTACATACATCCAGAAAAAAAGCCCTGAGAGCCAGATTAATGCTTCTGGGATAAATGTTCCGTATCTCTGCATTGCAGACTCTTTAATCTCAAAATTCTGCTCAAGGTAAACCCCAAGGTATGCTTTTGTCTCATTGTCCGGGCTGCTGGCAAGGGTGATATTATAAGTGCTTTCATTTGTTTTCAGCAGTATTGTGTCTCCAGGAGATTTCTGGTCAAGAATATCTGTAAGGTTATCGACGTGTGGCGTAGGGGTATCATCAATAAACTTAATTATCTCGTTTTCTGAAATTCCGGCAAGCTCTGCGGGTGATGTGATGTTGTTATCCTGAATAAAGCCTCTAACATTAACTCCGGATGGATCAAAAAGCCCTTCAACTGCCGGTGAAAGGATAAAAATCATAAACAGCACAACCAAAAATGCAAAGATGACATTGGAGAAAGGCCCTGCTGCAAAAACAGACATCTGCTTAATAGGTGATTTCTTTTTCAGCTCTTCTTCATCTGGCTCTACAAAGGCTGCAGGGATGATTGGAACAAGAACATTAACAAAGGCAAATCCGCTTGACTTAACTTTTATGTTGTGAAGCCTTGCAACAATGCCATGTGAGAATTCATGAATTGTTGCAAGTGTAAATATTGAGATTATCCAGTAAAAGAAAGGCACATAGAAAGTGCCTCTTGTTCTTATAGGAAGAACAAGCCCTGCTGCAGCTGTGTCTGCTGTTCCGGCAAAGATCTGGAAAGTGTTAGCTATCAAAAGGTATGCTATAAGAAGCATGCCAAGAAATCCTACAATCACTCCTGAATATGCAAGAAAGTGCAAGGCTTTTGATCTGCTTTTTGCAGCTCTGTCCATAAGGCTTATGCCAAGCTTTGTCCTGTAAAGGGAAAAGTAAAGAAACGGAAAATAGCCTTGCCTCTCAACTTTTTTTCTTTTAATGTAAAGAAATAAAAGCATTAAGGCAATGAATACAAAGGCGCTTATTGTCTGAAAATCCATTTTATTTTTTTCTTAGTGTCCTTAATGCCTTGCTGTCGCATTTTCTGCATTTGATTTTATGCTGGAGAACTTTCATTACAGGCGCCTTTATCTTGCGCTTGCAGTCTTTGCAGACAAAGATATTATGAAACATCCTCGCTTCTGCTTCTGGAAATCTTACCATTTTTGCTCCTTAGATTTTTTTTATGATTATTCTGACTTAACCTGCTTCATCACTTTGCTGTCCATTATAACCCAGTAAAGCACATTAACACCCGGGACACACTCATTTTTCAGATCTTCCGGGATCTCAAGGTCAAATGTTTCGTATGTTTCTGCATCCATTACATTTGCTGTGCTGCCTGAGACTGAAAGCACCTGCGCTGTCTTTTTGTCAATCATTGGGGTCTGCACCATGTCATGGCCCGGCATAACTGTGTCTCTTTTCTTTCCGTCTATGAGGCCTATTGCTGTTATTCTTACCTTTGCATGGCCGTGCTTTCCTGGCCTTGATATTGATATGCTTGTCACTTTGCAGGGCGCATTGTCAAGCACAATGTATCTTCCTTCCTGAAGTGATGTTGCTGAAGTCTGTTTTGTTGCCATTTATAATTATCCTCTTTTAGCTATTGGGATTATGGGAAATGCCTCTGTTTTTATAGTTTTTGCTTTTATGCGGCTTAGGATGCCGGACTACTGGTTAAATCCTGAAAGGAAGCTTCTGTACCTTGATTTCCTTATAAGCTCTGCTATTCTTTTTTCCATTTCAGGATAGTTTTCAAACTGCTTCTCTTCCACCTTGAACTCGCTTGTGTGGTGGTAGTTTCTTGCTGACTTTCCCTGAAACTTAAGCTTTTTGTGCAGAAGCTCATGGTACATTATGTAATCAAGGATTTCATTGCCAGAGTTAAGGAATATTCTGCTTACTTTGATGGTATCTGTGTGGTAGTTGTATGAGCCAAGCTCGCGCCTTGAGTGGCTTCCCCATTTAAGGTTTGGGGCCTCAATAAGGCTGTAGAAGTACTTTTCATTTACTCTGTTAAAGGATTCAAGAAGTATTGGATCAGAGTGCTCTTTTGGTATTGAGATATGCAGGTTTTTTATAAAAGAGTTGTAGAGGTCTGTGTTTATTGTGTGCTTTTTTGTCTTGAAAAGCTTTATTAAGAGCACCTGTATAAGGCCAATTACTATTTCAGGGCTTACTTCTTTCCATTTTGGGCTTAAGCTGAATTCAATAATTCTCTGGTATTTTTTTACATTTGCATTGTATGGCTTAAACTTTGCCGAGTATTTAAGAGACAGCTTATACTTAAGGGTTTTTTCTGGGTAAAGCTTTTCAAAAGCCTCTTTTGCAATGCTCATTTTCAGAAAGATTATATCTCGAACCTCAGGATTGCGCCTACTTTGCCTATTTCTTTTAGCTGTACGCCTTCTCTTGTTTCTGTTGATATTATCCGGACTTCTGTGCCTACTTTTTCAGACATTGACTCAAGATCATCAATTATGCTTTCATCCAAAGTTTCTGACAACAGAA
>PWVO01000202.1 GCA_003561825.1 Candidatus Woesearchaeota archaeon
CCTTGAGCATTGGCTGGACTTGTATCCGAAGTAGGTGTTGCTTCTTGTTCTCTTCTGCGCCTATCTTCTTCTGCTCTCTGAGCAGCTCTTTCCTGGGCATTTTTTTAGGCATAGTTTATCTTATGATAGCCCTTTTCGGCCAAGACAGTGGCTCTTTCAGCAGATATGCAAGACCTTACACTCCCCGCGAAAGAGGAGAAAGAGGCCCAGGATGGCTTTCAAGACTAATGGATAGAAGAAGGCAAAATGCCCAGGAAAGAGCTGCTCAGAGAGCAGAAGAAGATAGGCGCAGAAGAGAACAAGAAGCAACACCTACTTCGGATACAAGTCCAGCCAATGCTCAAGGAAAAACTTGGACAAGCCGCAGACGCCTTTTATTAAAGCTTTTTATAAAACCAAATCAGATAAATTATGGTGAAACAGCAAATCTTATTTGGGGAACAAGGGATGCAAAACAAGTTCAGATCTTTGAGGGTTCAGGAAGAATAATAATGAGCAGAAAAGTTTCGAGGGGTTTTGTATCTGGCTCTTTAAAAGTAAGTCCAAAAGTGAGAACTAATTACACATTAAGGGCTACAGGCTATGATAATAGCACAAGACAGATTGTAAAAAGATTAGTAGTAACTCAATTAGCTTTACCTCATGGCAACCCAAAAACTAAAAAATTACTTGAAGATAAAAAATATTATGAAGGAAGGATTAGAAAAGAAAAAGAGCAGTTAAGTGGGATAAAAAGAAATTTAGATGAGAACAATAGAAAAAAATTACATGAATCACAAATTAATGCCGGACTCAAAAGAATTAGAAAAAAAGAAAAAGATATAAAGGATTATGAAGCTAAGTTAGATGAGATTGAAAGAATGTTAAGAAGTAATTACCGATAATAAAAATTAAATAGATTGATATAAATTATAAAAATAATTTTCAAATATGATTCAATTTGTTAAAGAGGTGAAAAAAATGAAAGCAATGATGATGTTTATAGGGGTTATAACTTTTTTTGCAGGGATTCTTCCGTTTGTTAGCCAGTACCTTGTCGGAGTCCTGCCAGCAATAGCAGCAGTACCTACATCAGGAATATATTATTCAGTAATGATAATTGTAATCGGCCTCGTAGCTCTTATTTATGGAGCTAAAAACCACAATATTTTTGGGGCACAGAAAATGCTGGCAATAATGGTAGGGCTTCTCATAGTATTAGGAGGAATACTACCTTTTATTGCAGGCATGAACTTAGTGCCATACATCGGAATGGTAAGCTCAGGCCCATTATACTACGGAGTAATAATCTTCCTCGGCCTTGCAACAATACTTTACGCAAACACATTCCATTACTAAGAATTACTCTATTTTTACTTTCTGGCCAATGCTCTGGCCAGGCATTCCCCTTTCAAAAAGAGCTCTCAGTGCACCCTTAGCCCCATGCGCAGACCTGAAAACACCATTAATCTCCTTTCCAGCAGGGCTTGTCCACTTGACCTTCTTTCCCACAAGGCCAGAAGCCTTATCCTTGCTGTCAATGCCTTCAACATGAATAATCATCTGGTTATTAGTCTGTGTGTGCCTTCCCCCTCTGAAATTAACAATCATACCTTCCATAATTATCACAAGCCAGGGAAATCCGGATTATTTAAAAACCTTTTGAATTAAAGAGTGAAAAAAAGTATAACAGGCAGCAAAAGGCACCCCATTGCATGAGTCCTCGAAACCTTTGCAAGAGGAGGCAAAAACCCCACAGCAGTGGCAGTAACAAGAATCAAAAGCCCTAAAAACCCAGTAAGCCCAATAACCATCCCAGTAATAAGCAGAACAACAAAAACAACAAGCTTCTTATAGCTTATAAACCTAAAAAGCCTTGAAAATACCTTTGAAAAAAACAAAGCAGCAAAAACAGCCAAAGACCCGGCAACAGCAACAGCGCACAAAAAAACAAAAATATGCTGCATGCTAATCTCTCCGATAAGCTTCTGCACAGCAATAATAGACCCGTTCCTCGCCTTATTAAGAGTATAAAAAGTAGCAATTGACAGAATAAAATTAAAAGTATTTATAGAACCCATAAGCACCATAAAGCCCTCATCATCAAGATCCCTTGCTATCTGCATAGAAAGAACAGCAGCAGTCGAAGCCCCAAGCCCGGGCATCACAGCAGTGATAAACCCTGAAATACATCCAGAAAAAAGCGCCTTAAGACCCTTAATACCGGGAATTGATATAGGCTGTTTCTTAAGCTGCTCTGGAACAGACTCACTTGAAAAAAGGCTCAAAAGCAGAGTGGAAGTCCCAAAAAGCCCGGAAAAAAGCGGGAAAAGAGGATTGTCAAAATTAGGAATATTCATAGAAACAATACCCAGAATTCCAGAGCACACAAAAATAAAAAAAGCCCAGAACCTGTTTGAGTCCCTTATTATCATAAACAAAACAACAACAATAAGAATCTTGGCAATATGAGCCTCAAGATAAGGATAACTGAAAGTAATCACAGGCATAAGAAGAGGAAAAAGAACAATGCTCAGAATAACAGCACCAAAAGACCCGACCAAAGTAAGCTTCACAGCAGTTTCCCCAAGTCCTTTCAGCAAATACCTGTGCCCCGGAAGAACACCCATTGCAGTGTCAGAGCTAGGAGCCCCAAGAAAAACAGAAGGAATAGAGTCCAGAAAAGAGTGAGTCACAGACATAGAAATAACAAAGCAGCACAGAGCAACAAGCCCGGTATACTGCAGCAGCACAGGAGAAATGCTCAGCAGAAGCACAGAGATAAGATTAATATGAATCCCGGGGATGAGGCCTGTAAAAATCCCGCAGCATACCCCTACAATTACTGCAAAAAGAATCTCAGCAAGCATTAACTCAGAATAATCACTTTTTTTAATATTTTTATCACAAATAAAACAGGAAGATTTCCAGAATAACTGAAAATCTTATGTAAATCTTCAGTTCAGATAAACTCAAGCTCAGTAATCATAGAGTCATATGTTGGAAATTCAGAAACAGCAGCAAAAGAAAAACCATCGAGATAATGATATTTTTCCCTGTCAGATTCATGCCTCTTTTTTATCTCAGCAGCACATTCAACACCAGTGATAATCCTTAGCCTTGGCCAGTCAATGCAGATCATCCTTTTATCAATCCCAAAATCTTTCTTAATCATAGCCAAAGCTTTCCTAAGCCTCAAGGCAATTCTCTTCCTCTTTCCAGCATCAGAATTAATCTTTTCAAGAGCAGAATTATAGCCGAACCCAGGCCTAATCTCATTAAGGTACAATGCCCCTCTCATTAAATTCCCCTCTTTAGTAATAATGTCAAAAGCCATTGCAGCATTTTTCGCCCTTCTCTTTATTCTGTTTGCAAGCTGAACATTGTCCTTAAGAAAAGCAGTGCAGTAATGAACATCCTTAATCTTTCCTCTGCAATAATCAAGAATCTCAAAAGCAAGATCCTCAGAGCCCTTAACAGCGTAGCTCATATTGTCTTTTGCCTTAAAACCTTTCTCAAGCAGGCAGCTATGGCTGTTGTCAGAAACCTCAAGCTCATTAAGATTAAGAAACCCTATCTTAATGCTGCATAAAAAATCAACAAGCCTCTTAATCTCAGCTTTCCTGCCAGGAATAACAGGAATCTCAACACCAACATCCCATTTGTACTTTTGAG
>PWVO01000194.1 GCA_003561825.1 Candidatus Woesearchaeota archaeon
CCTCACGAATAACATCCACTGAAGTTAGCTGATTTGCCATCAGCAAATCCTGGAGGCTCACACCGTATTGCAGAGCAATGCCGCCTAATGTTTCTCCGGCCTTAACCTGGTGTGTGATAACTGTGCCGACCGAAGGTGGGGATGACACAGGCGTCACTGTCACAACCTCCGTATCAAAATCCACATCCGGCGTAAAATTGAACACGGGGGTGGCATCGGTCGCAGACAACTCATCTGTCACCGTCAAAGTTGGTGTACTCCATCCACCATCTGCCTCTGACACACGCGGCATGGTGGCTTGTTGCCACACGTTGGCGAGCAAACTTCCCGCCACCACGCCGATCAGTACCAGCAACACCAAGCCTATTCCGATAAAGGCTTCGGGACGACGCAGATAATGCAGAATTCTGTCTAACCAAAAAGAAAATCTACCAGAAGGAGTATTATCTTCAATCATAACAGCCCATCCTTTCCATAGTTAGAGGAAGTCACGGACGATTCACCATGCCCAATCCGGTGTCCAGCCTTGATATGTGTGATTCAAGCGCGTACTGACCCGAGTGTTCACATTCAGGATATACAAGTATTGTTGGTGATTAAAGATAACGCGCTGACCATCCGGCGACCAAGCCGGCCGGCCACTATCGCCACTCGTAGTTAGGCGTTGCGGGCTACCGCTACCATCGGCCCGCGCGCGCCAGACATCATACGTTTGTCCACGCGGACTACTGGCAAAGATGAAGGTATTATACGCCAGCCATACCCCATCCGGCGACCACGCTGGAAAGCGGGCGTGTTCACCGCTATGCGATAAGGCCCGCGTGGTATCATTCTGTACATTATAGACACGTAATTGCCAGTAGCCATTAGCTTGTTTCTGCATATACGCTATAAAATTCCCATCTGGTGACCACACCGGAGCACGCCCCGTCGCTATGGAATAACTGTGCCCCTCCGTAATGTTCAGTACCCGTATCTCGCTGTTGTTGACGCCATCGCCGACTTCATAAACCAATCCCCAACCACCGGGGGCCCAATTCGGCAATCGTTCATCTCGATCCCGTGTCCGGGTCAAATTCTGCACATTGCGTCCCTGTGCATCACTGATAAAAATATCGTAGTTACCCTCGCGCCGCGATTGAAACGCTATCCGCTGCGTTGTGGGGCACCAATCCGGTTCAGAGTCATCACTAGCGCTGCTGATGATCGTGCTGACGTTGCCCTCCAAATCGGCTTTGCAGATATTCGAATGACCGACAGAACCGCAAGCGTAGAAAATCACGTCCACAGCATGTGGCGTTAGAGACGGAGATGGTGTAGGAACATCAACTTCAACCACCGCCTCTGGGGATGGCGTAACGGTGACAACAATCTCTACCGGTGTAACACGCGGCTCCGCATCCGGGTCGGGAGTGGCTGTGACAACTACGGTAGAAGGCGATTCTGTATTCACAGCAGGCGGAAATACACTCGGCCACTGCCCGCCCCCCAACCACATTACGCCCAACAGCAACACAGCTAACATTCCGATGCCAACGGCACCCAAAACACAGCCAAGCACACTTACAGACGATGATTTGCCCGCGCGCATAGTAGTTCCGGTCGGTGGATGCGCGCTGGCCCGTCGTGGTTCCATCATCACAGTTGGCTTCCCTAACGGCAAGCCCGCTTGTACTTGCAAAGTCATCTGTGCGCCCAAGCGAATCTCCATACCGGGTCGCAAGGTTTGTGGGCGGTGGGGTGCGAGGCGACGGTCATTGATAAAAGTGCCGTTCGCACTACTCAAATCGATCAGCGCGCTGCTATGGGCATCGGAGCGGATCTCGGCGTGCTGACGCGACACTTGAGTATCGCGTAGCACAACATCACTCTCCTCAGAACGGCCCAAGCGAAGCGCGCCAATAGTTAAGGCGTATTCTCGACCATCCGGTAGCACAATTTTGAGCGGTTGGGGAAGCGGTTCACTCGCGGGAGCGAGATCTCCGCGCGTCGCAGCACGTAACGCCTCCGCCAACGCGCCCGCGCCGGGATAGCGCGCTTCCGGGCGTTTCGCCAGACCGCGCAACACCACCTGTTCCACCGCAGGTGAAATCTGCGGGTTAGCTTGGCGCAGCGGCGCGGGTTGCTGGTAGACATGACCGTGCGAGATTGCCACCGGCGTATCCCCCTTAAAGGGCACTTGGCCGGTCAATAGCTCATATAGCACAATGCTCAGCGCGTACACGTCCGCACGATGATCCACCGATTCACCCGTGAACTGCTCCGGGGCCATATATTCAGGCGTACCGATCATCGTACCCGTGCGTGTGATTTTGCTGCCCATCATTGCCTTGGCAATGCCAAAATCCATCAGCGTCACATGCCCGTCATCCCCTAGCATGATATTGGCCGGCTTGATATCGCGGTGGATCACCCCACGTGCGTGCGCATAATCCAGCGCGCGTGCCAACTGCTCTACGATGCGCGTCGAGCGGTCGAGCGATAACGCGCGCCGCTGTCGCAACACATCATTAAGCGGATGCCCATGCAATAACCGCATTGCCAAATAATACACACCATCTTGCTCTCCGATGTTGTAAATCGCTACAATATGCGGATGATCCAGACTTGCAGCGGTCTCAGCCTCGCGACGAAAACGTGCGACAAACTCCTTATCCTGCGCCAACTCTGGCGGTAGCACCTTCAGCGCTACATCCCGATTTAAGCGCGTGTCCCGCGCGCGATATACCACGCCCATGCCACCTTTCCCAATAGGCGTGATGATCTTATACTGTCCAAAATTAGTACCAACGAAATTTTGCATAATTTAACCTACATTTCGCCACTTAATATTTGAGTAAATGATGTGTTCAGACAAAATTACCCAACTAGCCAGGGGCATAGCACGCCGAATCCTGGGGCTACCGCGGCACAACAGTCCCCCCGCGCCGCTGCGAGCGGAGTTTTATGCTCCGGTCGCTGGTGTGGCGCGAGGTATCCGCCCCAGGGGTCTGGGGTTTAGCCGCCCAACTGGGGCTGCCCGGGCGGGGGCAGGCTCCGGAGTGAGACGAGGAGTGGCAAGCGCACTTGTATGGGGGATCCTGGTGACTATATTCTGTCATAGATTGGCGATTTTACCAAATTTTTATCGGAAAGTGGTTTGTGGGGTGTGAAATGTAGGCTGAATTGTAACCATATCCCCACAGATGTCAAAATTAAAATCCACCACTTAACCCTGCGGCAAGCTAAAGCATACCAGTTCGCCACATCTTTTTCTGCAAAATCACACATCCACAGATTCAACAAGCCCCAGCGCCGCCACTTGCCTTCCCCAGATTACACTATACACTGGCAATGAATCACACAAAAACCATAACATACCAAACTTCTCGACACCCACCCCGATTTGGAGGTACTGATGCCCGAAATCCCCGATACCCCGCTGGTCTTGCACGGCAGTTGGCTGGATGACCGCTTCTTCCTGTGGGCCGAGAGCGCGGAGGCGGCCCCCAAGCCTCGCGGACGCCGCCCCAA
>PWVO01000019.1 GCA_003561825.1 Candidatus Woesearchaeota archaeon
AAAGTCTTTTTCATAAAATTGTCCAGCAACAATAGGCTTTCTTATTCCCATTTTCAAAATATAATCAATACAAAAAAAAGAAATTAAAAAATAAATAAAAATTACTGCACTCTTGTTGTGATTCCGCCTGTTATGGTGTGGTCTATTCCTGCATCGGACGTGTAAGCGAACTCAATGTCTCCACTAAATCTTGATCCTGCATCAGGCATATCTGCACAAGGGATAACATAAGGGTCGCTTCTTTGGCCATTGGCTAAAGTCCCTAGATCATCTAAATTGCCTGCACAATCTCCTGAAATAGATATGCTGACATTTCGAAGGTCTCTTCCCATTCCATTCCTTACTACCAGTGTTACTGTTCCGTCACTGTCAACCTTGAAATCTTCGCAGCTAAGACCTGGCTGAGTGAACACGCAGCTTGCAGGCAAGAACCTGTCAGGTGTCAATACTCCAAAATATGCTAATGCAGCTATTGCGAGCAGAACAACTAAAATCGCCCAGCCATAGGTCATTAAGAATTCCATGGCAGCCTGTGCTTTTTTTTGCATTTAATATCACCTCATTTTTCCTGGTTTGCCAGTATATTGTTATACTTTTTAGTATATTGTTATAACTTATATATAAATGTAACTGTTTTTTTTGAAGAATCAGCAAAAAATCTAAACCAGCAAGAATTTATTATCTTCTTCCTCTCCGGAAGTTTCCGCGGAACTGCCTTTTCTGGCCTGTATTAACAAACCTTATTCTCTTAAAGTTTGGGGACTCAAGCTTTTTTATGAGAAGCGAGCGGTCTTCCAGAACTCTCCTGAAATTGTCATAGTCTTCTGATGAAAGAAGGGATATTACTTCTCCTTCTTCTCCTGCTCTTGCTGTTCTTCCGATTCTGTGAACATACTCTTTTGAGGTTTTGGGTATGTCGTAATTGATTATCAGGCCTACATTTTTTATGTCAAGGCCCCTGGCAGCAACATCGCTTGCAACCAGAACTTCAAGCCTGCCGCTGTGGAAGAGGTCTATTACCTGCTTTCTTTTTGCCTGGGTTATGCCTCCGTGCAGGGCTTGTGATTTTATTCCCTGCATCCTGAGGTTCTTGTCCACTATGTCTACAAATTTTCTTGTGCTGCAGAACACTATTGAAAGGCCCTGCTTGGTTTTTTTAAGTATGTGCACCAGCAAAGAAAGCTTGTCTCTCCTGTCAACATCATAGTAATTCTGTATGAGTTTGGTCTTGTCGACATAGATGGGCATCTTTATTTTTACTGGTTCTTTCATGTGCTTTTTTGCTATGTCCTGGATGTCTGCTGACATTGTTGCGCTGAAAAGCAGCTTCTGGGAATCTTTCGGAACTAAAGAGATTATTCTTTCAACATCATCAACAAATCCCATCTCAAACATCTTGTCTGCCTCGTCAAGGATTAGTATCTTTACTCTGCTAAGGTCTATTGTCCTTCGCGAGAGATGGTCAAGAAGCCTTCCCGGTGTCCCGACAACTGCGTCTGATTTCTCCAGGTGCCTGAACTGGGGCTCTATTGCAACTCCGCCGTATATTTCTGTGACATATGTCTTTCTGTATTTTGTGAATTTCCTGAACTCTTTTGCTACCTGCACGCAAAGCTCTCTTGTGGGTACAAGTACAAGCAGCTGGATGCCCTGGCCCGGAGTTATTTTCTCAAGTGACGGAAAGCCGAATGCTGCTGTTTTTCCTGAGCCTGTCTTTGACTGGCCTATTAAATCAATGCCCTGCTGTATTAAGGGGATGCATTTTTCCTGTATTTCTGTGAATTCTGAAAATCCCAGCTCAAATACTGCTTTTTCAAATTCTGGCTTTAGTTTTATTGTTTCTTTGCTCATTTTATGAATGGTTTTGAGGCTTAGTTTTTAAATCTTTATTTTTTTGAGGCAAAATATTTATATCAAAGGTGTTTTAATGCTTTAAAAAGAGGTTTTTATATGAGATTCAGGATTAAGGTTAATCATATGCTGTTTATTATGATATTTTCTGCTTTTTTAGCAGCTTATCTTATTCCTTCTGAAAGGATGAATATTGGGGGGGATAAGCAGCTTATCCAGAACTCTATTACTGTTATTGGCGTGCTTTTTGGTATTATTGTGGGTTTTTTTATTGCTGACCTTTATACGAGGTTCCAGAAGATTAGGGAGTGCGCTGCTGTTGACTCGAGCAGCCTTTCTACTTTTTATTTTCTTGCTTCTGTTATCGGAGAGAACAAGAAGAACAGGAAATGGCTTAATAAGGTTGAGGAAAGGATTAATAATTACATACATAAGTTCATGCCTATTCCGTGGGAGAGGTACTCAGAGACTGAGGAGGAGTTTAATGAGCTTGGGAAATCTCTTAAAGAGATTAAATATTCCAATGAGAAGGAGAATATGACTTATCTGAGCATGCTTAGTGTTTATGCCGGGCATTCTACTGCAAGGGAGGGCCTTGTTATGTACGGAAAGGACAAGCTTACTCTTGGGGAGTGGCTGGTTATTTCTTTTTTGGGGATTTTGCTGATTTTGTCTTTGTTTTATATTAAGGACGGGACTATGGTTTCTGTTGTTTTTACTGGGCTGCTTACTTCTGCTGTGCTCCTGCTTTTTGTTATTCTCAGGGATCTTGATGACCTTAATTTTGGGGAGAATGAGATTTCTGTTGAGCCTTATGAGAGGGTGCTTGATGCTATTGGAAGGCCGAGGTATTACGGGATTAAAGACAAGGACAGGCCTCACAAGGGTATTTTGTCTTAGAAAAGCAATCAGAAACAGAGATGTCATAGTTGCATTGAATCTTCAGGGTGCGTTAAGTAGATGTGTATAAGGCCGTGGGAAGAGGATTGTTAAAAACCTCCCAAAGAAAGCTTTTTAAAGGCTTTTCTCTAATTATCTATGTGTGGTTTAATTGCCTAAAGATAATTTTCAAGAACAAATATTAGAATTAAAAAAACAAAAGGTAATTGAAGCCATAAAAAGAGTATGTGAAAACCGAGGCTTGCCATTGCCTTCTATAAATTTTGAGGGCTGCCCTGCTGAAGATGAAGATCAATTAGGGCATTATCATCCTGAAATGAATTTAATCTGCATTTCTAAAAGGCAATTAAATATACAGAACATTGATGAAGTAGAGAATACAGCAATACATGAAGTGACACATATTCTAGCTAAAGAACATGATTCAAAGTTTTACAGCGAGGAAGTAATTAATAAAATCTCTAACTGGAAGCCTCCTGGAGGAGTTGTTCATATAATACCTAATACCCAAAGTGAAAAAAGCTCCAAAAGAAAACAAGAGACTAAATTTTATAAGAATAAGTGCAATCAGCAGGGATGTAATGGGAGATCAGGACTTAAAAAATGCCCTCATTGCAGGCATGTCTACTGCACTAAGCATTTTAAGCCAAAATTAGCAGCAATGTTTCTTGGCAAAGGATATGAAAGGTCCAATAATGGGCATGTATGTTTAAAGTATTATGATTTTCTTAAAGATAAAGAAAAAAAAGAGAAAGAGA
>PWVO01000173.1 GCA_003561825.1 Candidatus Woesearchaeota archaeon
CCTGAACTTTGCATTTCCTGATGTATGTCAGTCAATCTTTGGCCCCCAGACAGGCCTGTAACAGTTATTACTAAGCATAGAAATACTTAAATAAAACCTTTTCTATTATTGAATAATAACAAACACCAAGGAGAGCTAAAATGGCAGATAATCTATATTTTGGAAGGGCTGGTGAAAAAGATTCAAATGAGAGTAAATCTTATTTAATCTGTGGAAAAAGTAAAAACAGTGCATACAAAGAATTACATAATCGTCTGAATAATGATTCAGAGATATTGCAGTTATATGAGATCACAGGGTTATCTGAAACTGAGAGTCTTTTTTTAGAAGAAAAGCTTCGGATTTTTGAGGAAGCTTTTGATTTAATTTCTCAACCAATTAAAATAGAAAGGGTGAATTGCCCTGGGATGGTAGCAATTGTTGAAAGGTTCGGTTTTAGTGATCCTTTAAAAGATGCTTATGATGTAGGCAAAAAGTATGATTTGAATGTTGCTGATATGCCTCTTGTTTTGCATTATATAGCTAATTATCCTGATGTCAACCAAACTCTAAAAAAAGAGTCTGTAGATACAATCACTGGAGAATACCAGGGGCTAAGAAATGGCAGTCGTCTTTTTGAGGCTTGGCATTCTCTCGGTTCCCTAACAGAATCCAGCTTCCGCAGAAGGGACTTTGATAATTTCACTTTAATTGATGATAATGAATGGGCTGAAGCAGGTAAAGGCAAATATAAGGGAAAGGATGTTGCTAGGGTGCATCTTGAAGATGCAAAGAAAGGAGATGTGCCAGTGCCTGGAACTCCTTTTATTATTTTTGCGGACTTGGATAAGGATAAACCAAATATCTACAAAGAATCTGTAAGCTATGATAAATTAATGGCAGATGACAGGGCATTTATGATTGCTGGTTCTCCTGAGGGGCTAGAAGCATTGGCTAAAAGAAGCGGTAAAGGACAAAGCGAATTTTTCCTTGACAACAAATTTGATGATGCAGGTTTTGAATCCAAAGCTAAGGGACGCTTAGTGATTCTGGGAACTTACAGTCATGTTTTCGAAATGAGTGATCGCACTTTTCCTTCTCCAGAAACTTTCTTCCTTGGTGCATCTCCAGAAAGTGCAAAATATAAAGCAAATCAAAATGGACTGAGAATTTTCCGTGACAAGAAATTTGAATCCGTCAAAATTTAAGGATTGCTGATATGCAGAGATAAAAATATTTCAATTGCCTGTTTGAAAAAAGCCAAAATGACAAACACTTATTTAATATGCCCGGATAAAGGGGCAAAGGACTTTAGAACCAGTGATTATCTGGGGAACTTTCTGGCAAGGGCCGGTATTTGCTTTGAGGCTCTGCCCTGGAAAATCCCCTCTCTTTATGAGACTGAAAATGAGCAGCATTATTCAGTTGATTCAAAGGACAGAGGGCTGGAGAATAAGCTGGGCAGAGGGGATTTCATTGTCCTGAACACCAGCGGCCATGCTCACAGCAGAACATATTTCTTCGAAAGATGCCTTGATGTTCCTGGCAGGGTGCATCTGGGGCTGGATTCGCATGCAGACCTTTGGAATAACTGCCCCGGAAGGATAGGAAGCAATGGGTTTAATGCAGAGATTCTTAATTTAGAGGGAGTGGATTACTGCATTATGTTCGGGGTTGTTCCTAACCAAAACCTGATACCTAAATACCAGCCAGAAGAGCATGTCAGAAATATTTTAGGAAGGCTCGATATTTACCTGATGGATGATATCAGCAGGCTGAACTCACAGGAAGAGCCCTGGATGCAAGACACCTATGAAAAGATCAAAAGTGTTTTCTCTAAATCTGAGGGTGAGGAGTTTTTAGGAATTCCTGAAGATTTGTCAGGCAGGCCTGCTTATCTTAGCATAGACCTGGACATTGTTGGTGATTTTCCCACAGAGTGGCAGGGCCATGGCCGCTTTGACATTGAGATGCTGGCAAAATCTATCACAAAGATTGGAAATAAGTACAGGGTTATTGCCGGGGACATCTGCGGTATTGACCTTGAATTCATGCAGGGCCCAGGCCATCCAAGAACTCTCAGAAACCCTCTTAATGATTTTGCAAGAGTTTACAACAGTCTTAAGTCAGTGGTAGGCCATCCAGCAAATAATCTTCCTATAATAAATGAATAAGGGGGGGTTTTCTTGGGGTTTTGGATTATTATGCCGCTATACCTCACCCTGGTTAGAGAATTTTCTAATTCACCAGCACAACAGCCTCATAGCTGTCTTTGGAGTGGTGGACAGCCTGCCAGATTATCCTGCAGCTTTCCGGGAGCTTTTCTGAAAAAGCCTTTATGATCTTTCCTGCCCGGCCAACCCCATATCTCACAGGAAGCTTGACTGCTATTATGCAGTTTGATATGTTTTTAGGCAGATCACTAAGGTCAAGATTCTCAGGCTTTTTGAAGCAGTATTTCCTGAAACTGCATTTCCTGCTGTCAATTGCCCTGAAGAGGTCTTCAAACTCCAGGCACCTCAGGCCTATTGAAAACATTGCATTCTTCCATTCTTTAAAAAGCGGGTCTCTGGCTGCTTCTTCATAGTTCTGTATTGTGAGCAGGCTGTAGTCTGAATAGTATTTGTTTACATAATCCTCTTTATCAGCAAGAGCAAAAGCAATTGCATCAAAAGGGCTGTCATGCACCTCTCTTTTCTTCGGAAAAGGAATCTGCTCTGACTCGGGATTTCCGTACCAGCATCCCTGTATCTCTGAAACATATTTGCCTTTCCTTTTCTTTACTGAGACCAAAATCATGCCGTCTGTAAAGAAAATAGAGTTATGATCCCATGCCTCGTAATCAAGGCTGTGCGGAACAGGAAATCCAAGATCACTTTTCTCAATACTGTCAAGTATCCTGATAAGCACGTCTTTTCTTTGTTTTTTCTCAGTTATGAGCGACCTTGCTGCATTCAGCAGCCTTGAGTCAAGCTTTCTGTATTTCTTAAGATATTCAGGCAGGGCCATTGTCTTTTCCCTCATGTATTTCAGTGAATTTTCCTATTGTTATGATGCCTTTTTTTCTTTTTTCCTTAAGGTGCTGCTTAAAATCATCCATCTCATCCTCGCTTATGGTTATCTCGTATCTTTTGATATATACTTTCTTGTCAAGCCAGGAACTGAGAAAATCCCAGAACCCAGAATCTGTTTTAGCCATATTAATCATCCTCGGTTTTCCTGAAAAAGCCCTGTATTTCGTCAATACCCATTCTTGCTACATTGGAGCTGAAATCTGCGTATCTTGTGCAAAGGAAAAGCCTTCCTGTGCAGTCTGTCACAAGGTCTATCTTCCAGTAAAAGCTGCTGTGCCTCTGGTCAACAACTTTCCTGACTCTCTCAAACCTGTTGAAGTCTGACTTGAAATCAAGGCCGTTCTCTTTAAGGTCATATATCTTTATCTGCATTTTTAATCCCTGCTTGTTATGTTTAGCAGCCAGAAGAATACAATAAGGAAA
>PWVO01000196.1 GCA_003561825.1 Candidatus Woesearchaeota archaeon
TCTTATCCAGAAAGCGAAATCTCAAGAATAATACTTTACAACAACTATATTCTTATCCTGTTTGAGTTCTTTTTCCTTGTTCCTGGCTTCTGCTTCCTGATGAGCCTTACATACAAAAGATTAGGAAGCTCAAGAAAAATATTCTGGTACTTAGGCCTGTTCTTTTTATTGATAGTCTCTCTAATAGATTATTTTGTCTACACATTCCTGCTAATGTACATAGTTTCAACAGCGCTTTTCTTTTTCAATTCAGCTATCAGCTACAGAAACTACAAAAAAAAACCCACAAAATACAGCAGGCTTTACTCAATTTCAATGATCCTGCTTCTAATATCATGGATCCTAAACTTTTCAACACAGTATATACTTCATAGAATCCCGTTTTTAAGGTATTATGTTTACATTGTAAATGTGCTGGCAGTCCTTATAATACTGTTTATTGTAAACAAGATGCTGGAGAATTTCTAGATTCTCCTTAAACAAAATGAAAAAAAGAGAAAGGCTTGATGTAATAAATGACATCCTTGCTTCAATCAGGGACCATAATGGAAAAATAAAGCCAACAAGGCTTTTGTACTCTTCAAACCTTTCATCATTAATGTTCAGGGAATACATCTCAGAGCTCATAAGCACAGGCCTCATAGAAGAATCAAAAGACTCTGCAGGAAAAAAGCATTATGAAATAACAGAAAAAGGCCATGACTTTCTTAGAAAATACTCAATGTTCAATGATTTTGTAAGCAATCTCGGGCTGTGATTTGTTATATTAATACTGTTGCAGCATAAAAATCGTAATTATTTAGCTTTATGAAGCAATTTCTTGATTTATATTCTATAAAAATCGAAAGATATAAATAGGCCAAAAACGAGTTTAAAAATATTATAATAATATAAGAGGTGATTGATTTGAATAGAGTTAAAACAGGCATCAAGGGCTTTGATCAATTGGTTGATGGCGGCTTCCCAAAAGGCTCTTGCATATTATTTGCAGGCAGCCCTGGAACTGGCAAGACAATATTTGGCATGGAATTCTTATATAATGGCGCAGTAAAATACAAAGAAAAGGGCCTTTTTGTAAGCTTTGAGCAGGAAGAGCAGAACATAATTAATTCTGTGAGGCTTTTTGGTTGGGATATGGATTCTCTTATAAAGAAAAAAATGATGCACATCATGTCCATTCCTGCTGAGGAGATAAAAAGCAGCACAGCAAAAGAGATAATGGATTTTTGCAAGAAAAACAATATTAAAAGGCTTGTAATAGACTCATTGACAACCTTGTCTGCTAACGCCCCTATCTATACTGAGACAAAAGATGTTGCAGTTAAGGATTTAATAAATGAAAACACCTTTTTTTCTCCCCCCATCATAGGAGATGCAATTACAAGGAGATTTATTTACAGGTTCATAAACATGCTTAGAAAAATAAAAGGCATAACCTCAATTTTAATATCTGAAGCATCTGAAAAATCAGAGTACCTCTCAAAAGACGGCATATCAGAGTTTGTATGCGATGGTGTTATATTAGTCAATTTTGACACTATGGGAGGAGACTTTTCAAGGCAGCTTATAGTAAGAAAAATGAGAGACACAAAGAACGATGAAGACCTTCATCCATTGGCAATCACAAATAAGGGAATAGACGTTAAAAAAATTAAAATGTAAAAATGCCAGAAAAAAGATTTAGCCCCCCTCCTGCAATACTTCAGAGAGTTATAGGATTTAAGGCCCTCAAGTACAAAGACGGAGGTCTTTCAATTTGGGGGGTTCCAATGTTTTTTAATATTTCTTATGTTGAGATAATTATGCAGAAATATTGTTTGGATAAATATGGTAAAGAGTTTGAAAATATCATTTATTCGCTTGCTTTTTTTCAGGGTTACAATGCAATAAAATCACTTACAGAAAAATATGGTATTGCTAATTCCCTTCAGGACAAAAAAAGATTGTTAGAATACAATACTGGCCAAATGGATCTTATTGGTAGGGGGCATTTTGAGTGGACAAGAATAGATTTTAATAATGGGCTATTTGAAGCTCGTGGAACATCACCATTTGCAATTGAATACAGAAAGATGTTTGGGATTCAAAAAGACCCTATTGATCTTTTTTTAAGAGGAATAGCTGCTGGTGCAATTTCATATTTAATGAAAAAACCAGTATTGTGCATCGAAGATCATTGTATGGCTTGTGGAAAACCCTCATGCCATTTTATAATTAAAACTTTAAACAAATGGGATAAAAAAGATCCTTTATACAAAAAATATAATCTTTCTCTCATAAAAGAGATCTCAGAAAAAAGGCTATAGAATTATATTCTTGCTTTCTTCTATGAAAAAATGATGATACAAATCAAAAGGCTGGCCTTTATATCTTTCTTCCATTTTTTCTTTGAATGTAGTTAAGTCAAGCCTTAAGCAAACTGCTGGAATCCCTCCTAATGTCCCATATTTTTTTTCATCACTAATCCTCTCAAAAAAAAGAAAATGCTCATAAAATCTTGCATGTCTTGGGATTACTGCAATCACTAAATCATCAACCCCTTTTCTTTTGGCATCCAGAAACATAATTTTCTGCATATAGAAATTAAAATTGCCTATCCCATTTTGGTATTCAGGAAGAAAAGCTAATTTACTTGGCTCTGCTAATTTCCTATTTTCATCCCTTAAAAATTTAATTGATTCTGAGAATGATTCTTTATCAACAGGAAGGCCAAATTCTTTTGAATCCATAACTAGCCTCATAGTCCCAAATGGATTCCCATTATCAAATGCCAAATATTTGCTTGTAAATTCAAGATCATCAAATCCATCAGAATATCTTCTTTCGTCATTCTCTTTTATATAGCCTGCCTCAAGATAGCTTTCATATCTTATCCTTTTAACTGCATCCTCTTCTTCACTTGTCTTAACTAGCCTGAAAGAAATGCCCTTTAGAATTTTATCAAGATCCACTAAAAATCACCATTTGCTGTCCTTGTGTTAAATTCTTCAATAATTTGTTCAATTCTTTCAGCATCCCCAATATAAAGGGATCTAGAAATATCTTTTTTATAATCTTCAAGATTAATCTTTAAAATCTCTGCAGTAATTACCATATCATCTGTAAGCCTTGTAACTAATCCATTTTGCTCTAGTTTCTTTCCAAAATTTTCCGTGATTTTTGCTATCTGTTTAAAGTTTCTTCCGTCTAATTTATAAGGCAAAGGCTTCCAGAAAGATGGTGGAAAGAGAGTTTTAAGTTTGTAATCCAAAATAAATTTTTCATAGTCTTTGGTTTTCATCTCAAAACCAAATTTCTGAGGATTTTTGGCCCATTGTGTGCCAGGATATAATCCCGGGAATGATAAAAAAACAGAACTTGGCTTGATTTTCAGCAACAAATCAAAAGTCTCTTTCAAGGAATCATCTGTCTCTCCGGGCAAAGGCACTATGACGCTTCCGACTGTAAATATCCCCCTCTCATGAACTTTATTGAAAGTATTTTCAATCTGGTTTGTCAGATTTCCTTTGTTTATTTTATCAAGAATCTCTTGAGAACCTGATTCAATGCCAATCAGCAAAGTGCTCAAGCCAGATTTTTTCAAAATCGCAAAATCATCAAATTCTTCTCTTGCATGTCCAAAGGAAGAATATATCAATTTCAAATTGCGGTTTATCATCTCTTGTGCAATATCCTTCATATGATGGTAAGGAGTGCTTGATCCAGCATAACGGAAAGCCCTGAAATTATATTTATTGATCAAATTCTCTATATTATCTACAACATTATTTGAATCTCTTAGTCGCTGGTGTCCGCTTTTTTTCAGCTGCGCGCAATAAGCGCACGCATTTGGGCATCCCCTGCTTTCATCAAAAACAATAATATTGAATTTTTCTTTTCCATCCATAGCAAGGTAAATCTGTGAATCATAGACTGGCTCAGAAAGCCTGGAAAGATCCTCAACCCTTGATAGTCTTGTAGTTACAATATTATCTCCATCTTTATATAATAGATTAGGAATCTCTGCTAGATTTTTTCTTTTAACTGAATAGTCTGCAAGCAAAGGCGCTATATCCTCGCCTTCAGCAAAAGTCAATATATCATAAGCATCTTCCACTTCAAGTATCTTCTGCATTACCAGATCAACTGTAGGCCCGCCCCCAACAACAAGAACTCCTGGATTTTTTTTCTTGACACTTTGCGCAATCTTTGAACTTCCAACAAACCCATCTCCTAAATATAGCTTAAATCCAACCATATCAATTTTTTCTTTTTCAACCATGTCTGAGATATCTTCAGAAATTCTTTCCACAAATTCTTCCTGCTTTTTTTCAAGGTGCTTATCAAACCTTTTCAGTTGATTTATGTAATACAAACCTTTAACATTTTTGATAAATCCATTCTTGTCTTTTAGAGACATTAAACTGTCATATGTTTTTTCAAGAAATTTTCTTTCATCAGCTCCAATAATCCCAGAAATAGTTGAAACAGTACCATAATCCAGGATCTTAACATCATGGCCATTATCTACGAGCTGGCCAGCAAGCATAGCCAGCCCATTGTCAGGCATTAAGCTGCTTGGAGTATAAGGATAGCCAGCATAACTTATCAAAAGAGTTCTTGCCATTTTAAATAACATATAAATGCGGAATATTTAAAGTTTACGCTTTTGCCCCTATTAAGTGAAAATAAATCAAAACCCCATTATTTTTTAAACCAGCAAATATTACCTGTTCATATGTCCAAAATAACAGAATCCTTTAAAAAAAAGCCAGAGCTAAGCATTAGCCAGCAGGAAGCAGAGCAAAAGCTGATACAGCTTTTCACAAAAGCAGTGCAAAAAACAATCCCTCGGGGAAAATTCGGCCTCTTGTTCTCAGGCGGCATAGACTCAGTGATGATAGCAGCAGCCCTGAAAAAACTCAAATGCGATTTCACATGCTACACAGCAGTTTTCAAATCCGGAAACCTAAGCCCTGCAAAAGACATAAAAAATGCCAAAAGAGCAGCAAAAGCACTAGGCCTAAAACTAAAAATCACAGAGCTTGACCTAACCCAGGCAGAAGAGCTTCTGAAAAAAACAATAAAAATAATAAAAAACACAAACACAGTTCAGGCAGGAGTAGCCTTGACAGTAAATGCAGCATGCATCCAGGCATCAAAAGACAACTGCAAAGCAATATTTTCAGGCATGGGCAGCGATGAAATATTTGCAGGCTACCAAAGCCACAAAAAATCCAAGGACATAAATCAAGAGTGTATCTCAAGATTAACTGCAATCCAGGAAGCAGACATAAAAAGAGACCAGGCAATTGCAGAAAAAAACAATCTTGAGCTAAAAATACCCTTCCTCGACAAAGATCTTGTTGAATTTGCACTAAAGCTTCCGGCAAAATTCAAAATAAAAAAACAAGTCCAGAAAGCAATACTAAGACAAGCAGCACTAAAGCTCGGCATACCAGAAGACATAGCGCAGTCAAAAAAAATAGCAGCCCAGTACAGCTCAAACTCCCACAAGATAATAAAGCAGCTCTCATCAAAAAAATCATACAGCAGAATCTCAGAGTATCTTTCATCACTTTACTTAGATCAAAAGCCTGCTCTTGGAGCACTGGTAAGCTCAGGAAAAGACAGCATCTATGCAATGCACTTAATGAAAAAACAAGGCTACCCAATAAAATGCATCATAATCCTGCGGAGCAAAAACCCAGACTCATACATGTTCCACACACCGAACATAAGCATGGCAAAACTCCAAGCAGAGTCAATAGGGCTGCCCATAATAGAGCATGAAACACAGGGCCAGAAAGAAAAAGAACTCCAGGACTTAGAGTCAGCATTAAAAAAAGCAAAAACCCTCTACGATATAAAGGGAATAACAACAGGCGCGCTCTTCTCAAAATACCAAAAACAGAGAATAGAAAAAATAGCAGAGCAGCTTTCACTAAAAGTTTTTTCTCCTTTATGGCACATGGACCAGGAAAAAGAAATGAGGCAAATACTTGATCAGGGCTTTGCATTCATAATAACAAAAGTATCAGCAGAAGGCCTTGACAAAACATGGCTAAACAGGCCAATAACCCACAAAGACATAGACAGGCTTTCAGAAATAAACAAAAAAAACCAGATAAACATAGCCTTTGAAGGCGGCGAAGCAGAAACCCTGATGATTGGCGGCCCAGTCTTCGCAAAAAAAATCAAAATCCTAAAAAGCAAAATAATAGAAGAGTCAGAAAACACCGCACAGCTCATAATTGAAAAAGCAGTACTTGAGGAAAAATGAAAAAAATACTTTTGGATGTATGCTGCAGCCCATGCCTGATACCGGCAATAAAAACACTTGAAAAAGACTTTCCGGATCATGAAATAATACTCTACACAAACAACTCAAACATCTGGCCAGAAGAAGAATGCACAAAAAGGCTTGAAAGCATCTCAAAAGCCTCAAACCACTTTAAAAAAAACCTGATAATAGCAAAATACTCTCCAGAGCAGTGGTCAGAGTTTACAAAAGGCCTTGAAAAATACCCTGAGAACAGCAAAAGATGCCTTAAGTGCTATGAATTCCGCCTTTCAAGAGCAGCATCATACGCAGCAGCCTCAAGAATTCCGATTTTCTGCACAACCCTGACCTCCGGCCCAATGAAAAACCCGGAAAAAATAAACCCAATAGGAGAAAGCCAGGCAAAGATCCGGGGCCTTAAATTTCTGGCCATGGACTTCAGAAAATCCGGCAGCGAGTCAGCAAAATCATCAAAAGAATTAGGCCTCTACAGGCAGAACTACTGCGGCTGCAAGTTCTCAATTAGATGAAAATAGTTGATAACAACCGATATCTATTTAATTAAGCTTGCATAATTTATAAATATGGCGGCCCTAAAAGAAATCTCTATTGAAATAACCAACAAATGCAGCCTTAAATGCATCCATTGTTCCTCAGAATCAGGCAATGAATTTAATAATGAATTGTCTTTAAATGAGATTCTTTCAATTATTGAACAAACTAAATCACTTGGAGGCCATATCCTTACATTGTCTGGGGGAGAGCCTCTTTTAAGGCCTGATTTATTTGAGATTATAAACCACGCAAAAACCAGAAATTTTGAAATAAGATTGCAAACTTCAGGCGCATACAAGACAGAAACAGGATTTGCACCAATATCTGAATCTCATCTGAATTTATTCTTGCAAAACATAAATCCTAATGATAAATTAGTTTATACTGTTCTAGGGTTACAATCAACACATGACCGTATAACTTTGATTGATGGCTCTTATGATTTAGTTATAGAGAGCATTAGAAGAACCAAAGCCAAAGAAATAAATGTTGAAGTGCATACAATCCCTAATGCCCTTAATTATAAAGAAATATCTCAATTAGCAGGAATTTTAGACGCAGAAAAAGTGGATAGTCTGCACTTACTCCGCCTTGTTTCTCAGGGAAGATGTAAAAACCGAGAAGATTTAGAACTTAGCAAAGAACAATTCCAGGAGCTTCAGGAAGAGCTTATTGAACTTCCTAAAAAAAATTCGGGAGTGAAATTAAAATTAGGGCATAATATTGACAGGCGATATTGGTCTGATGATTCATATCCTGCAGCACATTGCCAGATAGGAGAAGATAAAATGCTTATCAGAGCAAACGGCGATGTCACTTATTGTGCTGCAATAAAATACGATAGTTTTGGAAATATTAGGAATCATTCATTGTCTTATTTTTGGAATGAGCATCCTTTTGTGAAAGAGGCAAGATTATTTCTAGATTCTGGCTTTCACAAAGCAGAGGGAAAATGCAGATCATGCGACATACTGGATGACTGCCGAAGTGGGTGTATTGCCCAAAGATTATACCATCATAAAGAACTAAAAAGAGGTCCGGATCCATTATGCTACCGAAGACCAAAAAGTCATAGCTAATATTCCACATTACCAAAACATTTAATCAATGAAATCTCAAAAGACAAATTTTAAATACTAATCAACTATTATGGAAATATGGACAACATAAGCCTAAAACAACTTAAGGATTTAATCATGCTTCAGGCAAAAGAGAAAGGTTTTGGCACAAAGCCAGAAGATATTAATGTTGCTGAAAAAATTGCATTAATCCACTCTGAAATTTCAGAAGCTTTTGAAGCATATCGCCATAAAAACATTGACGGCAAAGATGGTTTTAAGGAAGAATTAGGAGATGCAATCCAGAGAATCCTACACCTTTGCGGCATATTTGATATTGATGTTGAAAAGGAGATTCTAAAAAAAATAAATAACAACAAAGACAGAAAATGGAACTGGGACAAAATGAATGAATCTCATTCTTAGGTAAAATTCCATTGTAAGTTGCAAACAATAATCATCCCTCAACAACCATAGCATCCCCTAAGCTGTAAAACCTGTACTTTTTCTCAATGGCCTCCCTGTAAGCCCTCAAAACCCTCTCATTTCCGGATTATTTCAATCTCCCTTTATCTTTGAATTGAATCTCTTTTGCGTTTTTAGGGCTGACAACACTTTTCCCTAATCTCTTTTCTATTCTTTTTCTTGCAACACCTGCTGTTTTTCCTCCTTCTTTTGCGATTTCCTTGCTCTTTTCAAAGCTTTCAGGATTCTCTTTTTCTGATATCTCTTTGGTTGTTGCTTCTGCAAGCATATTAAGAACAAGCTCTAAATTAGTCATATTGTCCCTTAAATTTTCCTTTTTTAGTCTTTTAAAAATCCTGTAATCTTTAACAAATTTGCCAGACCATGCTTTTGTGATTTCGTCAGTTAATATTGCAAAATCTTCTTGCTTTTCAATCCCAACCCTATTCCATTCATCAGTTAATTGCTTTCTTATTTCTATTGTTTTTAGCCTTTGGTTAATCCAGTCTTTAGAATACCCTTTTTTAAGATATGTTTGAAGGGCTCTGTCAATACCAAGCTCAGGATCATGCGTTTCATCGATTCTTTCTCTACCAACCTTAGCGAGCCACATCTTAAATGGCTCTGCTTTTTTTGAAGGAATAGATTGGATTAGTCTCAATAATTGCTCAGTGTCAGCAACATCTGTTTTGTAATATTTACCATCAGAGGAGACCATTTTCAGTTGGTTACAATTTGTAACCGACTCATTTCCTTCTTCTTTAAGCCTGTGTTTTAAGACTTTCCAGTAATTCCTTGCTTCTTGGTGACCATTGTCCGTAAGAACAGCTATGACATCAACTATTGAAAAAAACCATTTTTCCTGGTTATCATCCCACTTCACCCGAATTTTCTTATTTTCAAATAATTTTACTGACTTTTCCATTTTTTATAGTAAATAATTCTTTAATTTAAATATTTGACGCACACATGTCCAGTGGTCCTTAAATCACCTCTCAACAACCATAGCATCCCCTAAGCTGTAAAACCTGTACTTCTTCTCAATGGCCTCCTTGTAAGCCCTTAAAACCCTCTCGCGGCCAGCAAAAGCGCACACCATCAGCATCAAAGTAGACTTAGGCAGATGAAAATTAGTCACAAGCACATCACACCCAGACTTAAACTCATAAGGCGGATAAATAAAAAGCTCAGAAAAGCCCTGGCCAGAAACAACCTTATCATCTCTGCAAGAAGACTCAAGAGCCTTAAGCACAGTAGTGCCTACAGCAACAAGCCTTCCTTTCCTCTCATTAATAGCCCTTGCAGCATCCTCAGAAACAGAGAAAAACTCAGGCTCCATAACATAATTCTCAACACCATAATCAATGCTCTTAAAAGTCCCATAACTAACATGCAGAGTAACATAAGCAACCTTAACCCCCTTGGCCTCAATCTTTTTAATAAGCCTCTTAGTAAAATGAAGCCCTGCAGTAGGCGCAGCAAGAGAACCTTCCTTGTCAGCATAAACAGTCTGGTATTCATTTCCAAGCCTTCTCTTAATATAAGGCGGCCCAGGAAGAAAAGCCTTCTTTAGAATCCCCTTGCTGCTCAGCCTTATCACAAAAGACTCTCCGCTCCTGCCAACAATCTCCCCGGAGCCATGCTCAAAAAAAATCCTTGTTCCCTTCCTTGGCCTCCTGCACTTAATCTTGCATTCCCACTCAAGCCCACTAACCTTTTTTTCAAGAACAACCTCAGCCTCAGCCCCAGACTCTTTTTTTCCTGCAATCTTAGCCTTTGAAACCTTAGTTGAATTAAGAACAAGAACATCCCCTCTCTTAAGAAACCCGGCAATATCACTAAACCTGCAATGCTCTATACAACCTCCCATAACAGCCATAAGCCTTGCACTGTCCCTAGGCCGAGCAGCCTTCTGCGCAATAAGCTCCTCAGGAAGCTCATAGCTGTAATCATCAAGATTAATCTCTGCCATAAAAACCCTCAAAATACCACTTTTTTAATAAACTTTCCAATTTCTTATTAAGCATTTTGTGTTTTTGCAAACTTGCCCAATCGCCTATTTTTACAGACTTATTTCAGAAAGATATTTAAACTTCAAATCTTTTTTAAACTTAATTATGAAAAAGATTATTATTTCATTAATCCTTTTCTCTTTGATTTTTATACCTTTTGCATATGCATGCCTACCATTTCTTAATTACCGAAGTAGAACATTTTTTGTGTTTACTGAAATCCAGAATGAAGAAGCTAGGGATAAATATTTTTATGATGGCACACTTTATACCTCTGAGGAGATGCGGGACAAAATTTCTTCTCAAGAAGAAAAATTATCAGAGCATGATTTTTATGAAGTAGGTTTTTTTGGAGGAGATTATTTCGCCATTTCATGTTCTATTGGCAATAAGACAGATTGCAGAAATAAGCTTTATAATTCCTTGATAGAATTAAATGACAGCAAAATTATTTATGTTTCAGAAGATGATGTAAATGAGATATTGGATGTTGCAAAATTTAATCACATTACAATGAAAGTTCCTTATTATAAGATTGGCAATTATGAATCAAAGGAAAAGATATGGATAAGCTATTATGACTCTGGCTGCTATTCACCTAGAGACGTAGAGGTCCCATCTCTTATAATCTCCGGTGAGATATATTTAATTAGGGCTAATATATTAGGATTAATCACATTAATTATTTTAATTTTATCATTCATTATTATTTCTTTTATTATCATTAAAAATAAAAAAAGTATTCAATTAAAAAAATCTAAAACTAAAAAAAAGAAAAAGACTAATTAAAACAACTTTTTTTTTGAAAAATACTTCTTCTGTATTTTTTTTCTTTTAAATTAAACCCACAGGACACTGGACATCTGCAGATAAGATATTTAATCTAATGCCCAAAAATAAAATACATGAAAAAAACAGGCACAGCAAACCTCCCACTGCACACAGGCAAAGCACCAAAATGGCTCTTCTCCAGAATGGTAAGGCTATCATCAGCAATAACACACGCAATAGCACTTGAATACAGCCAGAAAGAAATACTCAGAAGGCTCTCAAACCCATACTGGTTCCAGTCACTGAGCTGCGTAATAGGCTATGACTGGCATTCAAGCGGCACAACAACAGTAACATGCGGGGCACTAAAGCAAGCCCTAAGCACCAGCAACCTTGGGATATTTGCAGCAGGAGGAAAAGGAAAGACATCAAGAAAAACACTCTCAGAAATAAAATCATTGGCAGGCGCATCATCAATAAGCACAGCCAGAACAGAATCACTCCAGTATGCAAGCAGAATGTCAGCAAAAGTAGACTCAGCAGTAGTCCAGGACACCTACAGCCTTTACCATCACTGCTTTTTCTTCTCAGAAAAAGGCCACTGGGCAGTTGTCCAGCAGGGGATGAACCCAGATTCAAAATACGCAAGAAGATACCACTGGCTTTCAGAAAACATAGACAGCTTTGTTGAAGAGCCGCACAGCGCTATCTGCAGCACCAAAAAACAAAAAGCAGTGCTTGACATGTCCTCATTAAAAAACAAAGACACAAGAAAACTCTCATTGGACATAATAAAAGACAACCCAAAGCACCTGCAGAAATACCTTCGCCAGAGCCCGCAGACAACCCTTCAAAGCTTCACCACAACTCAATTTACAATGATGCCAAGGCATGAAATAACAGACATGCATGCAATAAACCTGAAAACACTTCAGCAGGCCTATGAAATACACCCAAAAACATACGAAGAGCTTGTATCAATAAGAGGCATAGGCCCAAAAGCAATAAGAAGCCTTGCTCTTATCTCAGAAATAATATACGGCTCGCCAATAAGCTGGCAAGACCCCGCCAAATACTCATTTGCCCACGGAGGCAAAGACAGCATACCATATCCAGTTGACAAAACCCTAATGGACTTCTCATCAGGCATAATAGAAAACGCAATCTCAGAAGCAAAAATCCACCCAAATGAAAAATCAAGAGCAATCCTAAAACTCAAGCAGCTTTCATCTGTTTTCTAGATTTACTCAATAACAAGTATATTCTCCTTGCCTTTCCTGATTTTCTTTATCCTGCCTTCTTTCTCAAGCTCGCTCACAGCAAGGCTTATCTTTGCATCAGAAAAGTGAAAAACCCTCTTAACCTCTTTCTGGTTAATGCTGCCCCCGCTTTTCTTAACAAGCTCAAGAACCTCATCATTAAAGCCCTTATGCTCCAATAATCTCTGTTTTCTCTTTTTCCTGCTATACTTTAATGCCAGATGAGAGAAAACCAGAATAATAATCAGGAAAAAAACAGCAAAATAAATAAAAGCAAATCCTTCTCTACCCTCATAATCTCCATTGTAAAAATCATTTTCAACTTCATCAAACCCAGGCCCATCAAGCAGATCAACATCATCCCTTATATCAGGGAAAAGCAGAAAATCAAGAACATACTCACCATCATCAATAATCTCAAAAACCTCCTCAGCATAATACTTAAGCCCGCTTTTATCCTGCTCAATCCGTATAAGATAAGTCCCCTTTGAAAGAGCAAAAGAATAATACCCGTCTTTTGATATATGAACCTGCCTCGGAGTTGAATTAACCTCAACCACAGACCCA
>PWVO01000178.1 GCA_003561825.1 Candidatus Woesearchaeota archaeon
ATGATTTGTGCAATGCTGTGTTTCTGGAGATTGCAATTGTATAGTTGGTGGTTTCTGTGTTTGAGAATCTTTTTTTGTATTGTTCCTGGCCTCTGGAGAAGTCTACTGCGCTAAAGCCTTTTTCATGGAAATGCTCTATGATTTTTTTCTTGAGTATCATTCCTGGGCCAAATTCTGAGAACTTTGGATTGTAGGCCCAGCAGTACATGAGGTATTTTTTTTCAAGTAAAAATCCCAGCTGCACTGCGATTGTTTTATTGTTAAGCTTGAGTGTTATGATGCCTATTTTGGATTTTTTTGAAAGCTCTTTGCAGAGTTCTGTGAAAAATGTTCTGGTGCTTTGCTGGAGAAACATGCTTTTTTCTCCTTTTTTTTTCCATATTTCTGTGTGTAACCTAAAGAGGTGATTGAGCTCTTCTGCTTGTTTTTCTTCTGGGGCTAATTCTATTTCAAGTGTTCCTTGTTTTTCAAGGGAGTGTGTGTTTTTTGCTATGTCTTTTTTTTTGAGGAGCTTTTTTACTTGTTTTTCAGAATCTAGGGTTATGCCAAGGCATTTGTTTGATTCTGTTATTAAGCAGTTTTTTGTGATTGTTTTGGCTAAATTTTTTGATGCTTTTAATGTTTCTGAGGTTTCTGGTATTTCATCGAGGATAATTGTGCTCCAGGGACTGCTTTTTTTTGTGATGTAGGATAATAATTCACTTAATATTTCCTTGTTGCTTTTTTCAAATATGAAATCATTGTAGTCTGATAATGGTGTGCCTATGAACTGTATTTTTTTCAGCAGAGGGAATTTGCTTTTTGAGATTATTAGTGGGGCTATTGCCTTAATTGAATTGTTTTTTTTTGCAATTACTACAAAAGGCTTTTTTTCTTTTCCAAGATGCCTGCACCATAGGCTTGCCCATTCGTGGGTAAGGAAGATGTTGTCTATCTCAGCTTTTTTGAGAAGTTCATCCCATTGGGGCTTTATTTTTTCCAGGCCTTCAATTGTGCTAATGGCTTGTATTTCATGCACTTTTTTCCACCTCTGTGCAGAATGAATAGTATAGGTTTTTTATTGCAAAGGGGCTGTTTTTTTTAAGGGTTTCAATTTTGTATGATAATTGTGTTTTTATTAGGATTTTGTCTAAGATCCTGGACAATGGGCCTGGAAATATGAATAAGGGCAGGAGTATCATGCCTTTTGTTCTCTTTACTTTTAGGCCTGCATTTTTGCATAATTTGTGTGCTTGTTCTGGTGTTGAGTACCTATTGTATGAGAATGGGCTGCCCTGAATCCTGAGTGTTTTCATTATGAATTCAAGGAATCCCCAGATTCCGGTTTTGTTTAGCCATCTTATTGAGGCTTTTCCAGTTGGCTTTAAGACTCTGCTGATTTCATTCAGGAGCTTTTTCTGGTCTGAGATGCATTCCATAAGGCCTACGCAGATTATGAAGTCAAAATAATTGTCTTTGAATGGCATTGCGCAGACATCTGACTTTATTGTTTTAATTTTTTTTTTGTCATGGGTGTTGAGCCTTTTTTTCAGGATATCAAGCATTTTTTGCGATAGGTCAACGGCATAGATTTTTCTGAATTTTTTTCTGCAAAGCATTAGTGTGAATGTGCCTGACCCGCATCCTATGTCAAGGGCATTTCCTTTTTCAGGCATGTTTTTGAGAAGGGTTTCTGAGTATGTGCTGTAGTAGTATCTGTATGGCTCGATATCAGTGTTTACTATCCATTTTTGGGCTTGTTTATCATAGTAAGATTCTACTTTTTTTTGCCAGAGAGTATTTTTTTTCATTTTTTTATGAGGCTGTATATTTTTTGGGGAAAGTCTGTTATGCCTGAGGCCTTGACTTTGAATGTTCTTATGTCATCTTCGCTGCTTATGCCTATTCTTTTTAGCCTGAACATGTTTTTTCTTATTTTTTCAGTGCCGTATACAGATGAGATTGAGAATGCAAATCCCAGTTTCTTAAGCAGCTCATCAAGTTCTTTGCTCATGTCTTTTTGCATGCCGTTTGGGTATGCAAATGCTATTGGCCTTGTGCCTGTTTTTTTTTCTATGTCTTTGATTGATTTTATTATGTCTGATTTTGCTTCTTGGAGGCTGATTTTTGTGAGGATTGGGTGTGTTGCTGTGTGGGATCCTATTTCTATTCTGCTGCTGCACATCTCTCTTGCCTGATCCCATGTAAGGGAGATGCTTTTTAGGCTGCCTGCTTTGGCCTGAAGCTGGGATTCTATTTCAGAAATTAGCCTGATTTTTTTGTTTTCCTGCATTGACTTGAGTTTTTCGAGGATTTTTTTGAGTGCTTTTTTTTTGTCTGAGAGTTTGATGCTGTTAAGGCCTTTTATCTTTAGATGGCTTTTTTTTGTTTTTGCTACTGAGTATGCTACTCTTTCCCACCAGAATGCTTTTTTGCCTTCCATATATTCTGTTGCCAGAAATATTGTTGCGCAAAGCCTGTGCTTTTTTAGGATTGGGAAGGCGTTTGAATAATGTTCTTTATAGCCGTCGTCAAATGTTATGATTGCGCAGTCTTTTTTGGGGTTTTTTATGCCTCTTGTGAAGTCCTGAAGGTCTCTGAAGCTTATTACATCATAGTTTTCTGAGAGGTATTTTGCCTGTTCCTGGAATTTTTCTGCTGTTGTGCTTATTTCTGAATTGGTTATTATGCTGTTTTTTTTCTGGCTTGTAATCCTGTGGTAGGCAATTATTATGACTTTTTTTTTGTTTGCTGTTTTGGAGATAAATGAATAAAGATGCGCAGCTCCTGAATAAAATAAGGCAAGCATCATGGCTTTTTTAATTAAGCTCATTTGAATTACCTGCCTGGCTGTCTTGTTATTTCATAAATTTTTATCTGGCTGCTGCTGTAGATGTTGTCTAGGAAATCTATTGAGTCAAGAAGTTTTATGTTTTCCTGGCTGGCCGGGTCTCCAAAAAGCTTGCTCCTGTGGGTGAAAAAATCTGTGTTGATTATGAAGTAGTCTGCGCTTTGGCGCCTTTTTTTCAGGCTGTAAAGGCTGAATTCAAAATCCGGCCTTGCTATCATGTAGTTTATGTCCTGTCTGCTTCCTGTGTAGAGCATTGATACCCACTCTGGGTATTGGTTTACATGGAAGTGGAAAAAGCCGCTGAATATCTCAAAGACTGCGATGTCGCTGATGATGTTTCTTTTTTCTTCTGAATAGGCATCAAGCCATTTTCCTGCATGGTATATTTCAGCTGTTCTTGCTCTTCTGTCATCTTCTATGATTATGTCTTCTGTGAATTCCCTGTTTGTGAGCCTTGGGGTGTATATTCCCATGAGCATGCTTCCTGTTATTAGCAGCAGGATGAAGATGCTCAATGCCGGGATATAGATTCTTGGGAATTTTGCCCTTAGATATGTGCTGAAGAAATATGCGCATAGCAAAGAGAGGGCTATGCCTGGGAACCAAA
>PWVO01000158.1 GCA_003561825.1 Candidatus Woesearchaeota archaeon
ATAAATGATAATAAATTCCTGGAATTCGCAGTAAATTCCAATGCAGATTTTATTGTCAGCGGGGACAATGATTTACTGTCAATAAAGCATTATAAAAACATCAGAATCCTAAAAACTTCTGAAATATTAAAAATAATCTAGGTGACAATGCAAAACCCAGCCTAAAGCAAGATTTTTATATCCCGGACATATTCTCTTTAAAATGCCAATAAAAAAAATACTCATAAGAAAAGAAAAAAAAGAATTAGTAGACGGCCGCGAGATCCCAACAGTCAAAAGGCAGATATACACAGTAAGCAACACAGAAACAGACTTCACATGCACCGAAGGCCTGATAAAAAAACAGGACTTAAACAAAAAACACGGATCTTTAATAAAAACAAACAAAGGCAAGGAATTCAGAATAATCTCTCCAAGCTTCATAGACACCTACAGGCAGATAAAAAGAGGAGCCCAGATAGTCCAGGCAAAGGACATAGCAGCAATAATAGCAGAAACAGGCCTCGGAAAAAACAGCACAGTAGTTGACTCAGGCTCAGGCTCAGGCGCAATGGCCTGCTTCCTCGCATACTATGCAAAAAAAGTCTACACCTATGAAATAAGAGATGATTTCATAAAAATCGTCAAAAAAAACATCAGCATGCTCGGCCTGAAAAACATCACAGTAGAAAAGCACAACATCTACGAGGGAATCCCGCAAAAAAACATAGATGTAATAACACTTGACCTCCCAGAGCCATGGCACGCAATCAAGCACGCAGCAAAATCCCTGAAGCCAGGGGGCTTTCTAGTATCATACTCTCCATGCATACCACAGGTTTCTGACTTTGCAGACCATATCAGAAAAAGCCCTGATTTCATATTCCTCAAAGCAATTGAAATAACAGAAAGAGAATGGGAAGCAGACAAAAGAAAACTCAGGCCAAAAACAATACAGTCAGGCCACACAGGATTTCTGGTATTTGCAAGAAAAATAACCTAAGCCATCTTGTCCTTTAAGACAATCTCTCCAGGCAAAGTCCCAATCCCAGGCCAAATCTTTCTTCCTGGATAAATAAGAGTTCCAATGCCTGTATGTACCTTATCGCCCATAAAAGACCCAAGCTTCCTTCTTCCAGTCTTAACCTTATTGCCGCTTACAATAGTAACATGAGCTCTTTCATCATGCCTGAAATCAGCAGTAATAGTGCCAGCCCCAATATTTGAACCCTCACCTAGAACAGAATGCCCGATATAGCATGAATGCTTTGCAGTGCAGCCATCCATGAGAACAGAGTCAACAATCTCTCCCCTTGCCCTTACCATATTCATCAAAACAGTATCAGGCCTTATATAAGCATTAGGCCCCACTTCACAGTCATCTCCAATGTAAGCAGGCCCCTCAATATAGCTTCCTGACTTAACAACACTTCCCTGGCCAATGTAAACATCTCCTTTGATAGTCACATTAGGCTCAACCTTGCCCTTAATAATCCTCTTTTTCATCCTTTTCAGCATAAAAACATTAGCCTCAAGATAATTCCAGGGATAAGTCATAGGAATCCAGTAATCCATAACCTTCTCGCACATAACCTTCTCATCCTTTGCAAGCTCCTTGATAGCAGAAGTAACCTCATACTCATTTCTCTTTGACTTCTTGATTTTCTTAAGAAGCCCGAAAATTTTAGTGTCAAGAACATAAAGCCCGGTATTTGCAAGCCTGCTCTCAGGCTTCTCAGGCTTTTCAACAATATCAAAAACAAAGCTGTTGTCCATAAGATAAACAATCCCAAAATTCTGCGGTGCCTCAACCTCGCAGCAAAGAATGCTGTACTTGTGCCCAATGCACCTTTCAATATCTCCTTTTGAGAACAAATCATCGCCATTCATAAGAATAAACCTGTCATCAACAAGGCTTTCAGCAAGCATAAGCGCATTCCCGGTGCCAATCTGCTCCTTCTGCTCCACAAAAGTAACCTTAATATCATAATACCTGTTCTTAATCTTCTCAGAAATCATCTCTTTCTTATAGCCCACAACAATAACAGCCTCATCAACAATTCCCCTAAGCTGGCTTAAGTTATGCTCAAGAATAGTCCTGTTAAGAATCTTAAGCATAGGCTTGGGCCTTGCAAGAGTAAGAGGATAGCACCTTGTTCCCTTTCCTGCAGCCATAATAACAGCTTTCATCTTGCTCTTTTCCTGATCTCCTCAGCAATGCCCTCAGCAAGCTCCTTTATGCCTGAAGCATCGCCCTCAACCATAACCCTGGCAACATTCTGCGTGCCAGAGTATCTTACAATAACCCTGCCCCTATCCTTTAATATATCTTTCGCTTTATTAATCTTTTCAATCACACCAGGCATCTCACCAAGCTCTACTTTCTTCTCCACATCAACATTAATCCTAACCTGAGGCGACTTCTTCATAATCCCTGAAAGCTCTGAAAGTGATTTTCCAGTCTCTTTCATAATCCTCAGAACCTGCAAAGCAGCAATTGTGCCGTCCCCAGTAGTAGTGTGATCAAGAAAAATAACATGCCCAGACTGCTCTCCACCAAGAACATACCCGTTTTTTTTCATTTCATCAACAACATACCTGTCCCCGTTATTAACCCTTAAAACACCAACACCAAGCTTTCTCATAGCAATATCAAGCCCAATATTGCTGTAGCCAGTAACTACAATAGTATCCTTCACCAAGCACCCCTTTTCATGAAGAAATTTTGCGCAAAGAGCAACAATCTCATCTCCGTCAACATCATTGCCTTTCTCATCGCACATCCAGACCCTGTCAGCATCCCCGTCAACAGCAATCCCTGCATCAGCTCCCTGCCCAAGAACAAGAGCCTTCATCTGCTCAGGAAAAAGAGCCCCGCACTCTTTATTGATATTAAAACCATTAGGCTTGTTGCCAATAACAATAACATCAGCCCCAAGCTCCTCAAAAATAGCAGGGCTTATCTTATACGCAGCCCCATTAGCGCAGTCAAGAACAACCTTAAGCCCCTTCAGAGAAACATTATCAACAGAATTCTTTGCAAACTCAATATACCTGCCCTGTGCATCATCAATCCTCTTAGCCTTCCCAACCTTATCACCAGTAATATGGCTGCACTCAACACCATCAAAAAACCTCTTCTCAATCTCCTCCTCAACATCATCAGAAAGCTTGAAGCCTCTGCTGTCAAAAAACTTAATCCCATTATCCTCAGCAGGATTATGCGAGGCAGAGATCATAATCCCGGCATCAGCAGCAAAAGACTTTGCAAGATGAGCAACAGCAGGAGTAGGCACAGGCCCAACTAAAAGAACATCAACGCCCATAGACAAAAGTCCAGAAGCAAGAGCATTCTCAATAAGATAACCTGAAATCCTGGTATCCTTTCCAATAACAACCTTATGCCTCTTCTTGCCATTAAGCAAAACACTGGCAAAAGCCA
>PWVO01000164.1 GCA_003561825.1 Candidatus Woesearchaeota archaeon
AAGGACATTTCTGGGACATAAATCTCACCTCATAAAATAAGAAAGCCTTACTTATATATATAGGTATCGGAGAGTAAATATTATCAATCAAAAGAAATCTTTATAAAGGATTAATTGATACTAAGTGAAAGGCGTAAATAACGCATTATGACAGTTTTCCCGTAAACTAAAGGCCTTTTGGGTTTTTAGGAGGGTGGAGGTTGTGTTTATGAATAAAAAACAGTTTGAAGAAGCCTTAAAAAAAGCTAAAGAAGGTTCTAAGAAAAGGAATTTTAATCAAAAGGTTGATTTGATTGTTAATCTAACTGGGATTGACTTAAAGAAGCCTGAGCAGCAGGTAGATTTCTTTGCAAAGCTGCCTCACTCAAAAGGGAGGGAATCAAAGGTATGCGCTCTTGTTGATGCTGAGCTTGAAGCTAAGGCAAAAGAGGCGTGTGATTTTGTTGTCCTGGCTGATGAGTTCGGCAAATATGCAGGCAATAAGAAGCTTGCAAAGAGCCTCAGCAAGGGATATGATTTCTTTATTGCGCAGGCAAGCATTATGCCAAAGGTTGCAGCTGCGTTTGGAAGGACTTTTGGCCCGAGGGGAAAAATGCCAAACCCCAAGGCTGGTTGTGTTGTTAATGAGAAGACGGACTTAAAGGCATTGTGCGATGGGCTGAAAAAAACTATCAAGATATCTGCCAAGACTACTCCGCTGATACAGTGCGCAATTGGCAGCGAGGACATGAAAGAGTCTGAGGTTGCAGACAATGCTTTTGTTATCTATGATCAGATTATACATCACCTGCCAAATGAAAAGAATAATATTAAGTCCCTGCTGATTAAGCTGACTATGGGAAAACCAGTGAAGGTGCTTTAAAATGGTTCATGTTGCAGAATACAAGAAAAAAACAGTGGATGAATTTTCAAGGCTGATTGAGTCATATCCTGTTATTGGGGCAGTTAATATGGAAAGCCTTCCTGCAACACAGCTTCAGAAGATGAGGCAGCAGCTCAGGGGAAAGGTTCTAATTAAGATGAGCAAGAGAAGGCTTATGAAGGTTGCAATTGAGAATGTTAAGGACAAAAAGAAGGGCATTGAGAAGATAAAGGAAAGCCTTGACGGGATGCCTGCTATGGTTTTCACAAAAGATGACCCGTTTATGCTTGCAAAAACCCTTAAGAGAAGCATGTCTGCTGCTCCTGCAAAAGCAGGACAGATTGCGCCTAAGGATATTGTTGTTTCTGCTGGCCCAACACCTTTCAGCCCTGGGCCTGTTATAAGCGAGCTTGCGTCAGTCGGCATCAAGACTGGGATTGAGGGAGGAAAGATTGTTGTTAAGGAAGATGCTGTTGTTGTTAAGAAAGGGGAGAAGGTAAAGCCTGAAACTGCGAGCATACTTGCCAGGCTTGGCATTGAGCCTATGGAAGTCGGCCTTAATATGACTGCTGTATACCAGGACGGGCTAATATTTACAAGGGAAGTTCTTGATATTGATGAAGATAAGTTTTTAGAGGATGTTAAGTCACTGCACAAGTCTGCTTTTATGTTTGCTCTCGGGATAGCTTACCCTACAAAGGAAACTATCGAGGTTTTGGCTGCAAAGGCTTTCAGGGAATCAAAGGCTTTTGCAATTGCGCAGAATGTTCTTGCTGATGCTGTAATAAACGAGCTTATGGCTAAGGCAAGCAATGAGATGATGGCTCTGAAATCAAAGCTTAATATTAGTGAAAGCGGGGAGAAAGAGCAGGAGAGCAAGGCAGAATAAAATCAGGATAATAATCCTGGAGGTAAAAAAAATGGAATACATATATGCAGGAATGCTAATACACAAAGCTGGAGGAAAAATAGACGAGGCTACTGTTACAAAGGTGCTTGAGGCTGCCGGGGCAAAGCCCGATGCTGCAAGGGTAAAGGCTCTTGTGGCTGCTTTTGACGGAGTTGATGTTGACAATGTCATAAAGGAAGCTTCAGCTATGCAGGTTGCTGCTGCCCCTGCTGCGGCTGCGCCAGAGGCAAAGCCTGACTCAGCTAAGGAAGAGAAGAAAAGCAAAGAAGAAGAGAAGAAAAGCGAGGAAGAGGCTGCTGCAGGATTGGGGTCATTGTTCGGCTGAGTGTCATGGAAAGCTTTGCCGGGCAAAATGCCTGGCTTTTTTGTTTTCTTTGATGCCTGCTGACTGAAAGGCCAAAAAATTATATTTATTTTTTAGTTTTAAGTGATAATATCATGCCAGAAGAGAAAAATAAAAAGGAACTGATAAGCAGATTAAACAAATGCAGGAAAGAGATTTCTGAGCTTAAGACGAAACTTAACCTGTTGGACAACCAGAAAGAAAGCTGGTTCAGCAAAAAGGAGGATGCCAGCAGGAAGCTTTCTGAGATTTTCTCAAAGATTAAGGAGCTTAAGAAAAGCAGGGACAGCCTTACGAAAGAGGTTAAGGAGCTTAAAAAGAAAAGGGAAGACCTTAATAAGACCATAAAGAAGAAGATTTCTGAGATTAAGGAGATTAATGCGAAAAAGAAGTCTTCTCCAGGAGGCCTGCCAAAGATAGACCCTGTCAAGCTGAAGAATGAGATTGATGCTCTTGAGTTAAAGATTGAGACTGAGGCAATGGCTTTTGACAAGGAGCAACGGCTGATGAAAGAGATTAATTCCAAGAAAAAGATTTACAGGGAAGCTGAAAAGGGAAGCTCTTTCTGGAATAAGAGCATAGAGCTGTCCAAAGAGATAGACAGGCTTAAGGCTGAGGCTGATAAAATCCATGGACAGATAAAGGAAAAGGCTGACAAAAGCCAGGGCAGACATGAAGAGATGATAAACATGCTTAAGGAGGTTGATGCCCTTAAGAAAGAAGAAGAGGAAAATTACAAGAAGTTTTTTGAGGTCAAGAAAGAGGTTTCAGCTGTTAATGAGGAGCTTAAGAAAAAGCTGATAGAGATTAAAGGGATTGACTCAGAGCTTGGGGCTGAGAAAGAGAAGCATAAGAAGGACAAGCAGGAGTCAGAAAAGAAGATTATCAAGCAGAAAGAAGAGGATGTTGAGGACAAGATTAAGAAGAGAAAGAAGATAACAACAGAAGACCTTCTTGTTTTCCAGCGGTCTAATGGAAGTGAAAATAAGTAATTGGATTTCTTGGAAGTTATTAAATTGCAAAAAGCATTTTTAGTTTAAGATCAAAACTAGTTTTTTCGCAATAAAAAAACTATTTTGAGAATTCTGTGTAGCCGCACTTGCCGCAGCTTGATCGGCTTTTATGCTTTGCCATGAAAACCCCTGGCCCGCATTTGGGGCAAAATGGGGAGTTTCTCTTTAAAGAGCCGCCTTCTGCTGAATAAAGTGAATTTATCTTTACTGGCTTTTGAGGTTTCTTTTTATTTTTTGCCATTTTAT
>PWVO01000175.1 GCA_003561825.1 Candidatus Woesearchaeota archaeon
CCCTGGGCCTACAATAATTTATACAGGAGGGGGTGGCGGAACAACAACTATTATCCAGACAAGGCAGAGAGAGATAGACAGGCCTTTTGCATTCAACATAATCGCCCCAGGGACAATGACAATGTACGAGAATGATACAGTTGTTGCCCCAATCACCTTAAGCAACCATGGAGACATAGATCTTTATGATATTAGCCTGAGCGCGTCTTCAAACAGCACAGGCATTGAGCCAAGGCTTAGGGACGACTATTTCAGTGTCTTAGAGTCAAGGACTCATGTTGAGACTGAGCTTTACATAACATCTTATTCTGCTGTAGGGTCATATGAGGTTGTTGTCTATGCTGAAGTTGGCGAGCCCCCTTTCAATGACTCTGTAAAGCTGCTTATGAGCTCTATAGAGCTTGGCCAGTGGAGCGAAGACGAGTTTAACACAAAAATAACATTTACAAGAGATCTTCTTGAGTCAAACCCTGAGTGCCTTGAGCTTAATGAGCATCTCAGCGAGGCACAGGGCATGATGGCTCAGGGCAATTACAGGGATTCGCAGCTTCTGATAGAGTCAATCATAGACACATGCAGGTATCTTATAACCTTCAGGGAGCCTGAGCTTGAAACCCCTTATCCAGAGGATGACTTAAGCGGGAGAATAAGGTTTGCTGCAATTGCAGCAGGCGCACTTTTTGTTGTCGCTTTATCATCTTATCTTTTTGCAAGGGGAGGCAGAAGAAAGAAAAGGTAATCTTATTTTACTTTGGGCGTATTTTCATAGTTTGATACAATCTCATTGTACAAGGAAACAATTTCCTCATATATATGCTCTTTGTCTTCATCGTTCAGTGCGTTGTATGCATGCTTAATGTCTGCATATGCCTTCTTGCTCTGTTCCAGGCGCCCTTTGCTGAGATGCTCATAAGCATTTATCATAAGGCTTTGCAAATTATCAAGCTGCCTGCTGCTCTTCTTTTTTTCAATCCTTGACCGCATCTCCTTTGGGGACAGAAAAACTGATGCAGATTTTGCTCCCAAGCTTAAGCTTCTGAAAAGTGACTGGAAAAAAGGCTCTTTTTTTGAATGCCTGTAAATCCTCAGCTTTCTTGAAATATTTTCAGCAATGCTTTTAAAGAAGCCCTTGGGCTTTTGATCCTCGATAAATGTTATTTTGTCAAATAAGTATAAAAAATAATTCTGAAGCTGCATTAGCTCTTGCTTGGTGATCTTGATTTCACTGAATCCAATTACAGTAAGCTTTTTCAGGAAAAGGCTTATTTTTTCCTTAAGATCATTATCAACCCTTTTTCTTTTTAGGTCTGCCTCAAGCTCATCAAGCGTGAATTGGTACTTAAGCCTGAAAAACTCTGCAAAAAAGCCCCTTATAATATGAAAAAATTGTATTGATGTATCTTCCGGGTTTTGTTCAGAAAAGCTTTCATTAAATACCCTGATCTTAGACAAAGTTTTTTTTCTTATTGCTTCTATCCTGTCCTGTTTTTTTTTCTTCCTTTTTCTTGAAAAAATAAGCCCCATCTTTACTCAAGACTTAAAGTCAATCCTATTTAAATCTATCGCGCATTGGTTTACTTTTCGCGAGTAGTATAATAAAATATATATATTATGGAGCAATCAGCCAGAGTAATGAGAGAAAAAGAGCTTTCAAAAAAAATTTCTGCTGACCAAAAGCTGATTAATGAGGCAAAAAAAGAGATCTCAAAAGCAGTTGTTGGCCAGGAAAAGATAATTGAAGGATTCATTAGGGCATTAATCTCAAATGGCAATGTTCTTGTAGAGGGCGCTCCCGGGCTTGCAAAGACACTTATTGTAAGGACAGTTGCAAATGTAATGGGTTGTGATTTCAACAGGGTACAGTTCACTCCAGACCTCTTGCCTACAGATATTATCGGCATTATGGCTTATGAGAAAGAAAGAGGTTTTTATGTCCTAAAAGGCCCTATTTTCAGCAACTTTATCCTTGCTGATGAGATTAACAGGGCACCGCCTAAAGTGCAGTCAGCTTTGCTTGAGTGCATGCAGGAGAAGCAGGCAACAATCGGCCATGAGACCTTTCCAATGCCCGTGCCTTTTTTCGTGCTTGCAACCCAGAACCCAATTGAGCAGCTTGGGGTTTATCCTCTTCCAGAGGCACAGATAGACAGGTTTATGTTCAAGCTTAATATTGAATACCCTAGCCTTAAAGAGGAGCAGGAAGTCCTTACAAAAAATATTACCACAAATAAGTTTGAAGATTACTCTCTCAGGCAAATCATGTCTCCTTCATTGCTTGTTGACATGCAGGATGATGTAAAAAAAATTTATCTTGACAAGAAGATTGAGCATTATATTGTAGAGATTGTTGATGCTACAAGAAATCCTGACAATTACAGGATAAAGCTCGGAAAATATATTGAATGGGGCGCATCTCCAAGGGCATCTATCGGGCTTTTTATTGCATCAAAAGCAGAGGCTTTAATCAGGGGAAGCACTTTTGTTACGCCTCAGTATGTTAAAGAAGTTGCTTATGATGTGCTCAGGCACAGAATAATCCTTAATTACGAGGCCCAGGCTGAGAATATCAAGCCAGAGGATGTAATAAAAGAGATTCTTGCCAAAGTGCCTGTTCCATAGATTCTTGAAAATGGAAGAACTAAAACTCAATCTAAAGCCGCTTATAAAGAGGCTTGAAGTAACTTCTAAAAAGGGAATGACTGGGCTTTTAACAGGATCATACAAGAGCAGGTTTAAGGGCAAGGGGCTTGATTTTGAGGGCTATAGGAAATATGAGACCAGTGACGATGCAGGCATGATAGACTGGAAAGCTACCCTAAGGTCAGAGGATGTTCTTGTCAAGGTTCTTACAGAGGAAAGAAATGTAAATGTTGTTTTTTTGTTTGATGTAAGCTCGAGCATGTCTTTCTCATCCATAGATAAGCTGAAAAACGAGTATGCAGCTGAGCTTATTTCTGTAATGAGCTTTGCCAGCATCCAGGCAGGAGACTCTGTAGGGCTTATAATGTTCAATGACAATATTGTTGCTTCTTTGCAGCCAGCTATGGGAGCAAAGCAGTTCTTTATGATAACCAAGACTCTCTCTAATCCAAAGAATTATGACGGAAAATTTGATTTTGGCTTTGTAATGAAAACACTGATGAACAATCTTGCAAGAGGGACTGTGCTTATAATTGTATCGGACTTCATAGGACTTGGAAAGGAATGGGAGAATTATGTCCAGGCAGGTTCTGAAAAGTTTGATGTTATAGGGATTATGATAAGAGACCCAAGGGATTATGAAATCCCTGAAGATGTAGGCCAGGTAGTTGTATCTGACCCTTTCTCAGACAAGGAGCTGCTGATAGACACAAAAGAGATAAAGCAAAG
>PWVO01000117.1 GCA_003561825.1 Candidatus Woesearchaeota archaeon
GCCCTGAATTTTAAGGCATTTCCCCTGCAAGATTGTCTCTCAGAAATTCCTCAGACTTAATCTCATTAATAATAAAAAACTCCTTTTTTCTGGCAGTCTTAATCTCACTCAGCTTGCCATAAAATTCATTTAGCTCCTGCATATTCCTGAAAATGCAGTCAGCAAAAAAATCAAACCCCTCGCTAATCCTGAACAGCGAGTTTACCTGAGGGCTTTTAGAAAGAAACTCACCCAGCTCTTTTCTGCGCTTCTTGCTTGACTTTAGCACAACAGCAGCCCTTAAGCCAAACCCAAGCTTATTAAAGTCTATAAGCGTGCTGTGTTTTGATATTACATAATTATCCATCCTATTAATCCTGTCAAAAATAGTAGAAACAGGAATCCCTGTATTTTTGCTCATTAATGTAAGGCTGCTTCTTGAGTTTTTCCTCAGCTCAGAAAGTATCTTAATGTCATTCTGCTTTAAGTCCATGCAAAAAATGTGAAAAAAAGAATTTAAATGATTTGCCTAAAAAAAACTCAGCTTTTTCCTGTTTTTATGAAATCATTCCGGTTTTTAGACCTCAATAAAATCAGGATCACTCATAAAAGACTCTCTCTTCAGCTCATCAACAAGATAATAAACCTGCTTGTCCTTAACCTCAAACTTCTCCTCAAGCATCTCAATAAAATCCTCCATATCCTTAATATGCCTGAATATTGTGTCTATCATAAAATCAAAGCCATTATTCACCTTATAAACACTGTTTATATTATGGTTCTTGAGAAGAAAATCCCTGAATTCATCCCTGTGCTTCCTGTCAACCTTAATTATGAGGTGTGCCCTTGTATTAAACCCCAGCTTGGAAAAATCCAGAAGGCTTGTGTATTTAGTAATTATATTATTCTCCTGAATCTTAAGCTTGTCATAGATAGTAGAAACAGGAATTCTTGTTTTTTTGCTTAATCTTGTTAATGTTTCTCTTGCATTCTGCCTGAGGCACGACAAAACTATCAAATCTTTTTTATTAATCATATTAACCCATCCCCCATTTTTTTATCAATAATTCCTGGGGATGCAAAAATATAAACCTTTTTTACAAAAATCTACTGAATGTTTCAGAAAATCCCTGAACCATTTAAAAACAAGCCAAATAAAAAACAAAAATCCTGAAACAAAAGATATATATATTTGTTAGCCCTAAGTAGTGATTATGAAACAAACAGAGCACGACATACTGATGCTTTTCAAGAAAAGCCCAGGCAAAGAGCTTTCAACATCAGAAATAATTGCAAATATATTTCCAAAAGAGTGCCAAAGCATCAATGATGCAATAAGCAACCTCTTTAATGACAGGGAAAAAATATATGCAGCAAAGCAGAAAAAAGCCCAGCTTCACAGAAATGTATTATATTACCTCAACAGCCTTGTTAATGATGACATACTTAAGATAAGCAGGCAGGGAAACAGAGGCGAAAAGTATTTTGCGCTTGCACTCGAGGGAAAAGATGAAATAATAATCAATAAGTCAGGAAAAAAGATCATACTCTCAAAGCCCACAGTCAAGTCAATGCCAATAGACGGCTATGAGCATGGCATAGCTTCCAGGTTTGAGTCACCTACCTGGATAGATAAAATAAACTCAATCCTTCTTGAAACACACGGATTCAGGGACATAAATGAAATAAGCACAACTGTTCTAAGATGCCTTGCAGATGTCAATGATGCAATAGCCCTCAATGACTTTGAGCACGCCATACATGAAAATGAGATCCCTGACTTAATCTTATTCCTGAAAGACATAAGCAGGGAATGCAGCGACTCAGGCAAGACATTAAGCCTCATCATAGATGCAACAAATCTCGAAAAAGAAAAAACCCAGAAAATAACAGATTTTCTTCAGGAATTCTGCGCAATGAAGCCTAGTGCAATAAGCATTATATTTGACATAAGAAGCAAAGAACTCAGTGAGAACATAGATTTTTTTGAAAAAGCAACAAAAATCTTCATAAAATCCAACACAAAGATGTACATCAAAAACCAGGACCTTTACTCAGCCCCATATTTTCTCGGAAAAGCAGGCCCATATTGCTTTGATGAAAAAGAGTGGCTTATATACAAAAAAAATATCCAGAAAAACAGCATAGGCCTTGCATGCTCCCAGGCAACAATTGCAGTGGATGTCAACAGGTTTTTCAGCAAAAACAATGACATAAGCAGCTTCCGCAATTTCATCAAAAACACAATAAAGTCGCTCTTTTACGCAAACTCCATGCAGCGAAGAAACTCAGAGGACTACTTCAAGAACATTGTAAAGCTTTCCCATCCAAATGTAATGGACTTTTTCAGGCTTAGCAGAAACTATGTAAGGTTCTGGAACTACGGCTGGAAAGAGCCAAACCTTAACCAGAACTATGTAATAGACCTAATCAAAAGCACAAAAGAGGAAGTTGACAGCTTCTGCCTTTCTGAAGAGACAATATACAAGTCATGCGGAATGCCAACAAGATTCAAGGTTGCTTTTTCCTGCCTCTTTAAGGAATCAGGCCTCGGCTTCAGCAAAGAGCTCTTCAACAGAATAGAGATAAAAAGGCTTGAAGAACTTTACTCAAAAGAATTCAAAGAGCTTTTCAGCGTTAAAGAGGAAATAGTGCAGGCCTTTAACGGAGGCGACAGGGCAAGGCTTTTCAGAATCGGGAAAATAAGCCCCAGCGACATATGTAGGGAATTCAACATCATACTCAAAACATTCAAAATCCCCTTCTTTTGCTATGACTTCGGGGAGCACCACGGAGCAGACCTGAAGCTTACAAGCTTCATAAGGTAAAAAATGGAAATCAAGTCAGAAACACTAATGTCAGCCTGGAAATCAGCCTTAAGGCATATAATAGACTCAGGCAGGGACTTCACAGATGAGAATAACAGAATATGCAGGGAAGTCCTCAATCTTCTTATAGAAATAAAGCCTCCCCACAATGACATAAGCAGTGCAATAAGCCTCTTAAACAGCTTCAACAAATGGATATACCCCAGCACAGAAGAGATCGCAGACCTCATAATCTCAAGAAAAATGTCACCCACATATTCCTACTCATACGGCCCCAGAATCTTTAATTTCTGCAGCTCAGTCAACCAGATTGATGATTTTATAATCCCCCTCTTAAGAAAAAGCCCATTTTCAAGAAGAGCCATAATAACAATATGGAACCCCCATGAAGACTCAAAAGTTTACAAAAGAGAAGTCCCTGGCCTGATAAGCATATACTTTAAGATAACCAAAAAAAAGCTAAATGCAACAATGTCAGTAAGAAGCAATGACATCTTCTTTGGCTGGCCAGCAAACATATACCAGCTTTTTGTGCTTTCAGAGTATGTCTCAAAAAAGCTCAATTGCGAAATAGGCTCATTAACAACATTTTCAAACAGCGCACACCTTTTCAAAGACCAGTTTGAAGACATAAAACAAGTTCTAAAAGAATAAAAATGAAAGACAATTATTTTGACATAAAAAAAATAAGCAGAATAATCTCAGCAAGAAAAATAGCATTAAGAAAAAGCTTAGACACTAAAATCTCTGAACTTACTAGAGAAAATGAGCTTCTCCGTGAAGAGATCAAGAATCTCAGGGACTCAGCCAGCATAGATATCCTTACAAAGACCTACACCAGGAATTTCTACGAAAGCCAGATAGAGGCCATATGCGAGGAATACCACAGCAAAAATCAAAAAATCGGCTTTGTATTGCTGGATCTTGACAACCTTAAGCAAGCTAATGACACATATGGCCATAGCCACGGAGACACAATCCTAAGAAACTTCTCACACCTTGTAAGCCAATGCATAAAATCAAAAGACTATTTATTCAGAATAGGGGGAGACGAGTTTCTTGTTCTGCTTTGCGGGCCAGGCACAAAAGGCTGCGATCTGGTAAAATCAAGAATCCAGGAAAAAGTCCAGCTGCACAACAAGCATGCCCCAGAAACCCAGCAGATATTTTTCTCAGCAGGGTATTCAGTACTAAGCCCATCTTCAATCAAAAAAGATGAATACCGAAAAATAATAGATAATTATTTCCATATTGCAGACCAGAACATGTATCTTGAGAAAAAGCAAAAACAACAGTAACATTAATAAACACAAAAGCAAAAGCAAAAAACATGGCCAACTTCAGGGAAGAAATAAAAAAAGCACTAAAAAAGCACATAAAATCTCCAATAACACTTGAGATTCCCCCAGACCCAAAGCTGGGAGATTATGCATTCCCCTGCTTCAGCCTAGCAAAAGAACTGAAAAAAAGCCCTGCCCAGATAGCAAAAGAGATATCTGAAAAACTTGAAAAGCCTAAATGCATCAGAGAAATAAAAGCAGAAGGCCCTTACATAAACTTCTTTCTTGACAAAACCCAGTTCAGCAAGACAGTAATCCATGAAATAATCACCAAAAAAAACACCTATGGCTCAGGAAAAGAAAAATCAAAAACAGCAATAGAATTCCCGGCTCCGAACACAAACAAGCCACTGCACCTTGGCCACGCCAGAAACATGCTCCTCGGTGAAAGCATATCAAGAATCCTTGAGTTCAGTGGAAACAAAGTATACAGGGTAAACCTCAACAACGACCGAGGGATACACATCTGCAAGTCAATGGTTGCTTACTCAAAATACGGAAATAATGAAACACCAGAGTCAGCTGGCCTCAAGCCAGATCATTTCATCGGAAAATACTATGTGCTTTTCAGCGAAAAAGCAGAAAAAATACCAAAACTTGAGGAAGAGGCAGCAGAGATGCTCAGAAAATGGGAATCAGGCGACAAAAAAACAATAAAGCTCTGGAAAAAGATGAATACATGGGCCCTAGAAGGATTTTCACAGACATACAGGGAATTTGGAATTAAGCACGACAAAGTATATAATGAAAGCGAGTACTACAGCAAGGGCAAAGATATTGTTCTTGATTGCCTCAAAAAAGGCCATTTCACAAAAGATGAAAAAGGCAACATAGTTGCTCCCCTTGAAAAGCATGGCTTGCCAGACAAAATACTGCTGAGAGCAGACACAACAAGTGTTTACATAACCCAGGACATAGCACTTGCAAAAATCAAACAAAATGACTTTAACATGGACAAGTCTATATATGTAGTAGGCTCAGAGCAAAATCTTCATTTCAGGCAGCTCTTCAGGATACTGGAGATAATCGGCTTTAGCCAGGCAGGCTCATGCTTCCATCTCTCTTACGGCATGATATCACTCCCAGAAGGCAAGATGAAATCAAGGCAGGGCACAGTTGTGGATGCAGATGACATTGCACTCAAAATGAAAGCACTTGCAGAACAAGAAATAAAAAAAAGGCACAATCTTGGCAAAGAAGAGCTAAAATCACGGTCAGAAAAAATAGGCATGGCTGCACTAAAGTTCTTCATACTCAAATACGAGCCCACAAAAGACTTTGTATTCAACCCCAAAGAGTCAATATCCTTTGAGGGAGAAACAGGCCCCTATGTACAATACACGCATGCAAGGATATGCAGCATTATCAGAAAATCAGGAATAAAAGACATAGAAAGCCTTGCAGAAAAATCAGACTTCTCCTTCTTAAGCTCAGGCCAGGAGTCAGCAATAATAAGCCTGCTCTCAAGATACCCCAGCAAACTAAAAGAAGCAGCCAGCTCATACAAGCCATCAGCAGTCGCAAGATACCTCCTTGACCTCTCCCAGGCATTCAATGAATTCTACCATTCAAAGCAGATACTGAAAGAAAAGCAGGAAACAAGAAACCCAAGGCTGATACTTGCATTATGCGTTAAAAATATCCTCTCGTCAGGCCTAAAGCTCCTTGGCATAGATGCGCCTGACAAGATGTAATTTAAGCACTAAATCATCATTATAACTGAAACCAGAATCAATATCATGCCGACCAATATAGAAGTATAAGCTGCAAGCTCATCCTTTGGAAGATTAGCTATATTGTCAATAATATTATCAGACTTCTTAGGCTTTTTTTCTCCAGCAAAAGGATTAGGTATCTGGCCATGAACATTAGGCCCAGGCCGCTGCGGCATCGGCCCCCTAGGCATGCTTCTTCCCATAGGCATTGGCCTTGGGCCCGGTCTTGGGCCAGGCCTTGCTCCTGGAGGCATAGGCTTGTGCCCAGGCATTTGCGGCCTTGATCCAGGCTGCTGGGGCATTTTTCTCCCAAAAAGAGGATTGCTTCCAGAAGATGGCTTTCCTTGCATAGGCTTGCTTTTGCCAGGAAAAGCAGATGGCCTGAAACCCTGCTTGCCCTGAGGCCCCTTATTCATAGGCATTTGCTGCCCAGGTCCTGCAGCTGGTTGCTTGCTCTGTCCTGTAGGCTGCGAACCTGGAAAGTCAAATTTTTTATCACCAGAAGAATCATCCTTTTCACCTAAAATAGTCTTTTTGCCAAATTTTATCTTCATACTATCACCTTTAACCATATTTTAGCATTTAAGTTTATAAAACTTTCTTTTTTTCTGCCTTAAAGCCCACAATAATCCCTAAATCTGGCAGCAATAAATTATTTTAAGAAACATTTTTATATTACTGCTTAATATTTAGCAGCATGCAAAAAACCGAGAATTTCAAAACAACAAAAGACATAAAGATTTCTGAAAAAATAATCGACCAGGTAATTGGCCAGGAAGAGGCAGTTGATGTAATAAAAAAAGCAGCAAAGCAGAGAAGGCATGTCCTGCTCATAGGCGAGCCAGGAACAGGAAAATCAATGCTTGGCATAGCATTGGCAGAGCTCCTTCCAAAAGAAAAGCTTGTTGATGTTGTTTCATTTCTTAATCCAAATGACGAAAATCAGCCCATGATAAGAGTAGTGCCAGCAGGAAAAGGCCGTGAAATGGTGTCAAGCTCCCGCATGGAAGCATCAAACATATTCAAAAACCAGAACATTATCATATTCATACTTGTAATAATCTCAATGATAGCACCCTGGTGGGTAAGAGCCCAGTACAATTCAGACATAATGTTCGCAGCATTCTTCCTTGGAGGAATGATGTTCCTTGTTTCATTCATCCTTTTCATGAACCTTGGCAAGAAAATGACCTCAAAAACAGGAGTACCAAAAGTCATAGTGGACAATTTCAACAAAAGCCAGGCACCTTTCCTTGATGCAACAGGAGCACACGCAGGAGCACTGCTAGGAGATGTTCTTCACGACCCTTTCCAGACAGGCGGTCTTGGAACCCCGGCGCATGAAAGAGTAGTTGCAGGCATGATTCACAAGGCAAATATGGGCGTGCTGTTTGTTGACGAGATTGCAACACTCCAGCCAGCAACACAGCAGGAGCTGCTGACATCTCTCCAGGAAGGCAAATACTCAATAACAGGCCAGAGCGAAAGAAGCGCAGGAGCAATGGTAAGGACAGAGCCAGTGCCGTGCAACTTCATCCTTGTAGCAGCAGGAAACCTTGAGACAGTCAAGCACATGCATCCTGCATTAAGGTCAAGAATAAGAGGCTATGGCTACGAGATATACATGAAAGACACCATGAAAGACACCCCGGAAAACAGAATAAAGCTTGCAGTATTTGTAGCCCAGGAAATACTCAAAGACAAAAAAATCCCGCACTTCAGCAAAGAGGCTGTGGATGCAATAATCCAGGAAGCAAGAAAAATGGCAAACAGAAAAGGCCATCTCACTGTAAGACTGAGAGAGCTTGGCGGCCTTGTAAGGGCAGCAGGAGACCTTGCACAGGAAGAAAAAGCAGAAATTGTAGCAGCAAAGCATGTGCAGAACGCAAAAACAATAGCAAGGCCACTTGAAAAGCAGATCTCAGACAAGTACATAGAGCAGAAAAAAGAATATGAAGTTATAGTCACAGAAGGCAACAGAGTCGGAAGAGTAAACGGCCTCGCAGTAATAGGGGGTGCAGAGGCATACTCAGGCATAATCCTGCCAATAGAGGCCCAGGTAACACCAGGAGGCAAGGAAAGCCAGATAACAGCAACAGGCCAGCTTGGCAAAATAGCAAAAGAGTCAGTAAAAAACGTGGCAGCAATAATCAAGAAATACTTTGGGGAGGACATAAAAGGCGAGTATGACATCTATGTCCAGTTCCTCCAGACCTATGAAGGAGTTGAAGGCGACTCAGCAAGCATCGCAGTCGCAACATCAATAATCTCTGCATTCAAGGAAATACCAGTAAAGCAGAGCTATGCAATGACAGGCTCGCTCTCAGTAAGAGGCGAAGTCCTTCCAATAGGCGGGGTAAGCGCCAAGGTTGAGGCAGCAATAGACACAGGCATCAAGCATGTAATTGTGCCAAAGTCAAACATCAAAGACATAATAATAGACAAGAAAAAGCTTTCAAAAACAAAAATAATCCCAGTAGAGAAAATCAGCGATGTGCTTAAGGAAGTGCTCTACTGGAAAGGAAAAGAAAAAATTCTTAAAATTATAGAGGAGCAGCAATAAAATCCGAAAATCTTTTAAAGTGATTGTTTCAGTATAAGGCTTATGCCTGAAAAAAAGAAAAAAAAGGTTGCCAAAAAAACATGCCCCCAGTGCGGGAGCACAAATGTGGTATACAACAGGCAGAGCCGTGATTTAGTCTGCAATGACTGCGGCCTGATATCACCTGTTGAATGAAGGCAATTAAGAATAATTCTTTCCAATAGGGGGTTTTCTCGCAATTTTTATGATTTAATGAAGCTCAAAAAACAAAACCTCATAAGGCTCAAGGCTGATCTCAGCTTCTTCAGAAGCATTAAAGGCCATGTCATTGTTAATCCCAGAAAGATTCTCTTTGCCAAGCTCAGAAACATCAACATTAAGCCTTATACCCTCATCCATCTTATTAACAAATGTAAAAAACACACCCTCATCATTCCTTGCTCCAAAAGCATCAGCCAAACTCCTGTTATACTCCAGCCCAATTATCTCTGAGCCTCTCTTATTATATCTGACAAAATACCTTTTCATCTCAAAGCTTGGATAAGGCTCTCCCACAACAGACCACATCCCGAAGCCGCCCTGCTCAAAAATAGAGGTTCCGCCGTAAAAAAGCTCCATTGAAACCTCCTGGCTTTTTATAAGAGCAATAAGCGCAGAAGCATACCATGCTGCTGTAAAAGGCTCATCAAGCCTTTCCATATACTCAGCAGTATTGTCTGAAGAAAACTCGCTGTTTATAATCTCAATATCACCCTTGCCGTAAGCTGCTGCAAGCTCCCTCAGATCTTTCATTGAATCATAGTAAAGAAGGCCAATATCCCCCATTCTTTCCTCATCTGTCTCAGCATTGGCAGTATTCCCAAAATGATGCAGAGAAACAAAGTCAGCATCAGTATTCTCCAGAAAATCCTCAGCCCTGTAATTAAACCAGTTGCCTTCAAAATACCCCCCAGTATATCCACCAACCCTTGATTCAGGTGAAACAGACTTAATCCTGCTGTAAACAAGATTAAAAACCTCAGAATACCTCGACGGGCTGCCCTCCCACCAGTCATCATGGAAAGGCTCATTCCATACCTCAAAATACCAGCTGCTTATATCATGCCTGCCATTATAATGCCTTACAACATCCTCAACATAGTCAGCAAAAGCCCCTTCATCCTCAGGAGGCGGAAAACCATGCCCCTCTCCCCCGCAATACTCAATAGAATTAGCAAAAACAACATATGGAGTAGCATTTGCATTTAACACAGCATCAATAAAACTGTCGAGATTAGCAAAATCATATCTCCCATCCTCTTTTAAAGGAAAAGTGGGGTTTAAAAACCACTGGCAGCTAACCCAAACCCTGATGAATTCACTCCTGGCTTTGGCATGCATCTCCTGCATCCCAGGATCATTTGCAAAAACCTCCCACGCATCAGCCTCATTAAGCCCATAGCTAATATTAATAAATCCAGCAAAAGCCTCATCAGCCAGTCTAACCTCTGCCAGCAAATACTCTTCCTCTTCATAAGCATCTGCCTCATGCTCCATCTCAAAATAATCAGCAACTTCTCTTGGCTGCTGAAGATAAAATACAAAATACAAAAAACCCCCTAAAACAACAGCTATAACAATTGCAAAAAGTAAATTTTTCAATCTCAGCATTTAGCAATCCCCCATTAAAACTGCCCCCTCTTTCTTAGTTACTAGGAACTCACTTATAAAAGCCTTGCGATTTTTAATCCAAACTACAATAAAACTTAAATACTTGTTATCATTTTAAAGTAGAACAATAAAACATTCGTATTCACAAATCCTGAAACAATGGCTGCTATAAAAAACATAATGGGGGACAGCATATATGGCAGCGGCATATGGCTCATAGCTGCTTCTTTAGCCACAGCATTTCTCGGCTTTTTTTTCTGGCAGCTCACAACAGGCATATTCACCCCAGAGCAGGTAGGCCTGGCATCAGCACTCATAGCCTCAGGAGAGCTGATAATGATAATCTCTCTTTTAGGCCTGGATTATGCCCTAATAAGATACCTCCCCAAAGCAAAACACAGCAGAAAAATAATCAACACCAGCTTTTCAATAGCAGCAGTTGCAGCAATAATATTCAGCCTCATCTTCATATTAGGAATAAACACCTTTTCACCAAAGCTCTCATTTCTTGCTCAGGATCCATATTTAGCAGCCTGGTTCATAATCTTTGTATTGTTCTATGCCTTCTCAGTGCTAATTGGCTCAGTTTTCACAGCATTAAAAAAAGCCAGGCTTGTATTTGCAAAAGAAAGCATATTCGGCATAGCAAAAATAACCTCAATATTCATCCTAATTTCCCTTGGCGCACTCGGAATCTTCTATTCATGGGCAGTCTCAATGGTAATTGCATTTGCCGCAAGCATCCTTATCTTTAAAAAAATGCCAAAATTCAGCATCAGCACTGAAAAAGTAAAAAGCATGCTGGGATTCAGCATCACAAACTACTTCTCCCACTTGTTTCTCTCAGCCCCTGGAATGATATTCCCAATCATGATAGCAAACCTTGTCAGCCTGAGCGCAACAGCATATTTCTACATAAGCTGGATCATAGGCTCACTAATATTCATAATCCCTATATCTGTCTCAAGAGCATTCCTGTCACAGGGCACAGGCTCAAAGCAAGAAGTCAAAAAAAACATACACAAAAGCCTGAAAATATGCTTTGCACTCATAATCCCAATCATACTCATAATGCTGCCAATGGCAGAGTGGGTACTGCTGATATTCGGAAAAGACTACAGCATCAACTCTCTCAGGCTTCTCCAGCTAATAATAATCTCAAGCATCCCTTTCACATTAAACATAATATACAGCACACTAAAAAACATACAGCACAACCTAAAGGCAGTTCTTATGCTAAGCTTCTCAATCTCAGCAGCAAGCCTGGCCTTAGGCTATTTTTTCATAGGATATGGCATCATCATGGTCGGATTTGCCTGGCTCATTTCCCAGACACTTGCCGCAATATACTCAGGTTGGAGGTTATATTCAGAAAATGCATAAGCTAAACACCCTTTTAATAACTTCACAGATAGTAGCAGGAATCTTAATGATACTTTCAATAATAGGAAGGCCAAGAGGAATAAGTGTAGCAGCCTTCTGGCCGCTATTATGGCTTTTCGCAATAGCCTCACTTCTTGTTATCTTAACCTCAGAAAAAAAATACAAAATAGCCTCGCTTGTAATTGCAAGCATCTTCATATCAGGAATCCATTTAGCTGCTCTCCCTGAAATATACCACCTTGACAGGGACGAGATATTTGAAGCCCAGTACGCATCAACAATATCAGAACACGGAACCTGGGACAAAACACTGGGAACAGGAATAGCAGAAAACTACTACGGCCACACACCCGGCCTTCACTTTGCTATCGCATCCCTTTCACTTGCAACAGGCATATCACCTTACTATCTTGCAAGATATTTCTTCTTCATAGCAATAAGGCTTTCCCTAGTAATCCTCACACTAGTGCTAATAAGCAGCACCATAAAACACAATAAAAGCATCATACCCTATCTCAGCGCACTTCTGTTTGCATTCTCATCAGGCATGGCATTTATCGGAGTAACAAGAAGATCCTTTGCAGCAATCTTTTTCCTCCTTGCACTAATTACAGTCATCAAGTCAAGAGAAAGCATCAGAAGCAAGTCATGGAACATCCTTTTTGGAATCTTCTCATTCATGATAATCATCTCAGACCGAACAATATCATACTATTTCCTGATATTCATCATCGGAGCAATAATATTTGAAAAAATCATGATCTCAGGCACGCATTTAAGGAATAAAAGAATCTTCCCAGGCCTTGAAAAAAAGATATGGATCTTTGCATTAATCCTCCTTATCTGGAGTGCTATGTCAGGCCTGTTTTTCATAGAAAGAGACATATCATACATATCACAGCTAATAAGCGTGATATTAAGCGGAACAAGCATCAGCTCAATTATTGGCGCAGCCCAGAATACAGAAGGAATATATAAGCCATACGAGCTTGCTTTAATATTCTTATCCCAGCTTATCTTCTTTATTATAGCATTATTCGGAATGCTTGCAATGCTCTACTCAAAAGCAAATATCTTCAGGCAAAGAAACTTCATAGCCTATGTCTCAATGCTCGGCCTTATACTCTTTGCTTTTTCAGCTTTTTTTATGACAACAGAGCTTGAAATAGCAGCAGTA
>PWVO01000066.1 GCA_003561825.1 Candidatus Woesearchaeota archaeon
GAAGAGGATACTGGCTTGAGGTTAACAGCAGCTGCAATATTATGTTTGTGGGAGAAGTTCCTATGCCTGAAAACATAAGCATAGAGCTTTCAGAGGGGTGGAATCTGCAGGGCTGGTTCTCTGTGCTGAATGCAATGCTGCCTGACTATGAAACATATCCTGTTGACCCTTACCCTATAAGCACTGACCCAGAGCATTCAGTTTATGCAATGAACAGGTTTAATGCACAGGAAAAGAAATTTGAAGTGACAATGAATTGGGGAGAATGGGGCTGGTGGCCCAGTGCAAACAACCCTGACTTTACTTACATTGAGCCCACAAGAGGCTATTATTTTGATGTTATCCAGCTGGCTGTATGGACTTTGAGGCCGAATACATAAAGAAAATGGAAGGAAAGATTAAGCATCGGAAAGATGAAATTAAAACAACTGAATTAAAGCAAGAAAGATTTATGAATATTAAATCTGCTATCAAGGCTCTGGCTGTATTTGCTCTTGCATCCTTGCTATTGAGCTTAGTTGCTTTTAATGCACATGCTATTCCAACCCCAAAAGGCATTAGCGGCAGGGTTTATGACCTTGACGGCATAACTCCGGCAGGAAATGTTTTCTTCAGTGTTAATGACATTGACAGCGGCGAGCTTGTAGAGGGAGTTACAAGAAGCGACGGAAGGTATTCTGTTTCTCTTAATGGAAATAACGGCAATTCTATAATTATTGAAGTATGGAACAAATACAACTCTAACAGCAGAAATGTTACTCTTAATGGGGTTATGCGCAATGTCGATGTGCTGCTTAACATGACTCTGCCTGAGCTGCCTCCTGAGATTATCTCTGAGCCTGTAACAGAGGCTTATGCAGGAGAGCTTTATTTGTATCATGTTGCTGCAGTGGATGAGAACAATGACATCCTTGAATATTCGCTTATTGCGCAGCCTGAAGGAATGGAGATAAACAAATGGAATGGCACAATTTCATGGGTTCCTGATTATCCTCAGGAAGGAGATAATCTTGTTGTTGTGCAGGTAAGTGACGGGATTTTCAATGTGACGCAGAATTTTTCTGTAAATGTCTCTATTTTGCCTTATGCCCCAGAGATTGTTTCTGAGCCCATTACCTCTGCTGTTGCAGATGAGTGGTATTATTACTCTGTTGAGGCCTTTGACAAGGGAGGAGAAAGATTAAGCTACAGGCTTACTGAAAAGCCTGGCGGGATGCAGATAAGCGATGACGGAGTTATAAGATGGAGGCCCGAAAGGCAAAATCTCGGGAACAATCTTGTGATAATTGAGGCAAGCAATTCTTATTTGAGCGCAAGGCAGGAGTTTGTAATTAATGTAAAGGAAAGGCCAGCAAGGGGAGGAAGGCCTGGTTTTGCATTATATGAGGCAGATGATAAAATCAGTGAGACAGATGCGGGGGTTACAGATGAAGGATCTGAAGAGGATCTGGAAGATCTTATAAGCGGACAAGGCAATGATGAAAACAGGAGAGATGCATCAGCAATTAGGCCTGCTGATATGCGCAGCAATGTTATTAGTGGTGTTTTTAGTGAAGAAAGAGATGAAATTGAGTTCACTGCATATGATTTTAAGCAAAGGCCTGCTCACTTAAGGGGGATTGACAAAAAGGTTTACAGATACATTGAGATAAATTCCAGGGAAAAAATTGAAACTCCTATTAAAATATTATTCCATGTCAGCAGAAAATGGCTTGAGCAGAATAATGCAAAAGATGAGGATGTTGTATTAAACCATTACTCTGGATCTGAATGGGAAGAGCTCAGTACAGGATTCCTTTATTCTGATGATGAGTTCAGCTATTATGAGGCTTATGCTCCTTCACTTAGCTTCTTTGCTGTTTCTCTTAGGGAAAAGGCAGGCTATGGCGAGATAAGTGTAAGCGGGCCAGGTGATCATTTTATTGTGTCAGGGATTGTTTATGACTGGCTGTTTTTGCAGGCAAGAGATGCTGAGATAATTATCATAAACCATAACAGGGATGATACAACTGTAACAAGAACAGGCATAGGAGGAAGCCCAGGGGCATTTTATGCAATAATCCCTGGCAACATAGGGGACAGGATTACTGTAAGGGCTGAGATAAATGGAAGAAAAGCTGAAAAAGAGCTTGAGATTACTGGAGATATGAGGGACATAAGCATTATGCTTGAGAGAAGAGGCCTGCTCAGTGCAACCGGCATGTTTTTAGGCATTCCTGAGGGTTTTGCGGGATCTGCTGCTTTGGGTATTTATGCAATTGCAGGGTTTGCTTTATTAGCATATTTTTACTTTAGGGTTCTTGGGATTAAAAACCAGGGCCGTGCGAACAAAGTAACTGATAAAAAAGAGAGCCAAGGCTTGAATTTTAAGAAAAAGCATAAAAAGAAAGATAAAAATAATGGAAGAGGCATTAAAAGCACTGGGAAAAAAGCCAAAAAAACTGGAAAAATAAGGTTAAAAAAATCTAAGGCCATTAAGCCAAAGCAAAAAAAGAATAAATCAAAGAATCATTAAAGAAAATGAAAAAAGAGCTGATATTTGCACTAATATGCATTGCTGCTGCGGGCATTTTCTCTCAAATAGCTGCAACACAGCCGCCAAGCCCGCTTAATGTAGAGGGCAGGGTGTTTCATTCAGACGGAACAACAGGAGTTGAGAATGACATCCCTGTGAGAATAACAAACATAAACAGCAGCTATTCTGTTCTTACTTATGTCTATGCACCTCCTGCCCCTCCCAGAACAGGATCTTACTCTGCAACAGTTTATGGCCTTGAGAATGACCTTGTTAATGTTACTTCGTGGAACAGAACTCACTATGGCTTTAATACTGCATATCTTCTGCCAACAACTACCACTGTAAATGTTGTGATTAATAACCTCAGGCCAAGTGAGACTAATGCCAGCATTATAAGCCCTTTGAGCAACAGTGTGCATGATATAAGCGGAATAAGCGAGATAAGGGCAAGAGTCAGAGCCATAGGGGGGCAAAATTCAGAAGGGTGCTATGCAGAGCTTTTTATATCAAACACTTCTGTTTTTGACATATCTGAAGGAAGCTATTTGTTTTATCTTGGGGATATTTCTCTTGGCTCTTATGAGGATGCTGTGTGGAGTGTTGAAGGCTATGCTGAGGGCAGCTCTGATATTGAGGTTAATTCATACTGTGATTCAGACGGAGTTAATCTTGAGATGGCAAATATTGCGTTTTCAGGAAATATAACTCTGGCTGACACAACTCCTCCTCATGTAACCCTGGTCTATCCAGAAGACGGAGCTAATATTACTGTCACAGACGGAAGCCCTATTGAGTTTGCATATATTGTAAATGATGAGTCTGAGATATTGAACTGCA
>PWVO01000038.1 GCA_003561825.1 Candidatus Woesearchaeota archaeon
AACCGCGATTCTGCAACACCCCTGAATTATATCCTCAACCAATCTGAGATGGAAGACCTCAGTGTGAGTCATCCAAGGCCCTGCCCAGCGGTGTCTTGTCGGCTGGTTGCACGATCTAGCGCTTTGTTGCTCCCTAACTCTATGGTATGCCAAAGATGTGGGGCGTGGGAGGTTAGCTCCATCATGAGGCCGAAGGGGAGTGTTCGTTACCGATGGTCGCGAAGGAGGGTGTTGACTGTTCATCTGGTTCTGTATATGATACAGGCCAATAGAATGCACTAGAGCAGACCAGTGAAGCCACTCCAAGAGCCTGGCTTGCAGAGTAAGGGAGGTACCTAGTGACAAAGAAGAGGCTGGTAGGAATCATAGCAGCGTGTGTGGTGGTAGTGGCCGTGGTTGCCGTCGTGGCGACGCGGCCGACGGTGGTTACGTTCGCAGATGCGAATCTTGAGGCGGCGGTAAGGGAGGCGATTGGCGAACCGACTGGTGACATCTGCAGCACTGACCTAAAGGAGTTGACGTGGCTTGAAAGCAACGGAGGCATTACTGACCTAACCGGATTAGAGCATTGCACGGGCCTCCAGACCCTGAATCTCAACGACAACCAGATAACCGATGTGTCACCCATCTCAGCTTTGGGCAGGCTAGAGCATCTGTATATCGGCCGTAACCAGATAAGCGATCTATCCCCTCTTGCCTTACTGACCAACCTGGAGCACCTGGCTCTTGACAGCAACCAGATTAGCGACATCTCACCTCTTTCTGACCTCACGAACCTGCGTACGCTGGGCCTCCAAGATAACGACATAGCGGACATCTCAACCCTTGCCGGGTTGGTCGGACTTGAGTCTCTGTCCCTGTACGATAACCAGGTCAGCGATCTCTCTCCACTGGCTGGCCTGACCAAGCTGACAGTACTCTCGCTCTACGGCAACGACATAAGTGAGATATCAGCCATTACGGGTCTCACCGGCCTGACTGACCTCAAGCTTTCGTCTAACCAGATAAGCGACATCTCGCCCCTGCAGGGCCTCACCAACCTGACCTCGCTCTCGCTTGAGTTTAACCAGATAGGCGACATCGGTGCTCTTACAGGACTCACCGACCTGTATCTGCTTGCTGTCGCCGGCAACCAGGTAAGCGACATCAGCCCACTGGAGAATCTGACCAATCTCGGGTGGCTTAGCTTCGGCGGAAATCCGGTGAGCGACATCAGCCCGTTGGAGAATCTGACCAATCTCTGGTGGCTTGGCTTCAGCGGAACTCAGGTGGTTGATATTACCCCTCTAGCAAACCTGACCAATCTGGAGCGACTGCACCTGATGGAAAACAGAATAGCCGACATTTCCGTACTGGAGAACCTTGTCAATCTGCGGGGGCTACACCTGAGGGGAAATGAAATCGACGACTTCTCGGTGTTAAGCAATCTAATCAGCTTAGAGCAGCTCGGCTTAGAAAACATGCGGATTGGGGATATCTCTGTTCTGAGCGGGCTGCTGAATCTGGAGGAGCTTTGGCTTAGAGACAATGAGATAAGTGATATCTCTGCCCTGGCAGGCATCACAAAGCTATCCAACCTCCACCTTGACGATAACAACATCAGCGACATCAGTCCACTGGTGGAGAATACCGGGCTTTCAGAGGGGGATTTTGTTAACCTGCGGGATAATCCGCTGAGCGAAGATTCCATCGATATATACATACCCGAGCTTCAGGCTAGGGGGGTGATCGTCTATTTCTAGAGCTTAGTCAATCGGGTCGAGACTACAGTACGACTTTGCTGGAACTACACATTAACTTGAAATGTTACTCGGCCTCACATCGAGCGTCATGATCGCTTGTTGACGCTCCTGCGGGTCCTCATAATGAGTGCATATTGACAAATCCTTCTCTGCTGATACAATAGCGACTGACCACAAGTGCTAAGGAGGGATTCAATGACCAAGACAAGACTATCACTCACAAGGGCAATGTACACGCTCATCATCGCAGCGCTGACCATCAGCTTGATCATGACCTCCCCAGCCGAGATGGTTGATGCCGACCCCGGTCCCGGCATCAACAAGTGGACCAAAGAATCTACGCCATCTCAAGACGGCTGGGTCCTGGCACCCGACTCAGAGATTCTCGACATAGTCACGGAGGCCCCCGGTGAAGTGGCCTACGCAATTGTGCGGCTGAGTGGGGCTTCCTATCACCTGTTGAAGTCCTCCGACCACGCCGCCACCTGGGAGGACATCACAGGGGCTGTAGAAGCTGAACTGCAGAGGAAGAGCCTCGCCAACCTAAGTTCCATGGAACACGTTGCCTGTGCGCCGGATGACACCGACTTCGTCGCCATCACCGTGTTGCTTGACGGTTCTTCTGATGTTCACGTCTTGATCTCCAACGACGGAGGCACGACCTTTAGAAGCACCGACATTGTGGAGGATGCCGGTGTGGCACTTAACCAGGTTTTCGACTTTGCTGTCTCCCCGGCATCGGACGACGAGCGGGAGCTTGCCATCGGCGGCATCGATGATCACGGTGCCGGCGCAGTCTTCCGCACCAGGGTCATGGGAGACTTTAGCACCGGCTGGGAGGACGCCAGGTATGATGGCTGGCATGAATGTCATGGGGTGTTCGACATCGAGTTCGCACCCAGTTGGGTTGCGGATAGAACGATCCTGGCCGTCACTGCCACAGAGGCTCACAGCCACAACATTCACCTGCAATCAGGCACCTGGGGCGCAACCGCAGGCTGGAACACCAGTTCCGTTCCCGGCATCCCTCCTGTGCTCATCATAGCGGACGTGGAGCTTCCCGAAATCGCGCGATGGATAGCAGGCATGACTCTACCCCGCGACTACTCGGGGCAGAACGCTGCTACCAGGTATGTCTGGGTCTGGGTCAACTACTTCGATGTCGACCCCATTCCGGCTGACGGCCCAAGTATCGGTGAGATCTTCCGCGTGGCTAACCACTCGGTCACAAGCGTAACTCAACAGATACACGGCAGGCCCTGGCTAACCAACGTGTATTACTGGGGCGACATAGCCTCGGGTAAGGCCATTGCCGGCCTGCTCGGCAAGGGAAACCCTCAATCGCCCGGAGACTTGCCTGCCGACCCCTGCCAGGGGGTGCAGGTCTACCGCTACCTTGATGTTCTGAACATGGACATCTGCTGCCCGGCCTGGGAGGCGGCCTGTAAGCCTCCCACAGGCTCGTTGGGCATGGCCGCCTTCTACGTTGCCGAGGAGAAGGCCTACGCCGTTGCCCTGGGTAGCGTGGACGGTTACGACGAGAGCGCCTGGTCCTGGAGCTTCGACGACGGAGAAACCTGGAACCAGCTCAGCCTGATCGACACACACAT
>PWVO01000022.1 GCA_003561825.1 Candidatus Woesearchaeota archaeon
AAAAAGTAATTACGATCCCGAACGGGTATGATCAATCTGTTTTCCACCCTTTTCAAGCTAACCGTGAGGAAGTCATGGAGAGATATGGCATCAGATGTGATAATTACACGCCAGTAATCACATTCTGTGGTAAGGTGTCCCGCACCAAAGGAATAGACATTTTACTTAAAGCAAATAAGATGCTGCAAAAAGAAAAAAAAGCAATAATAATTGTTTTGGGTAGTGGCAGCCTTGACAATTTCAGCGAAGAAGAATTGGATGATACTTCTTTAGAAAATGTTTTTTTGCTGGGGCACTGTTCACCACAGGAACTTGCTGCGTTTCATAACATTGCTTGTTTAAGTGTGCTGCCTTCCCGCTCCGAAGGGTTCGGTATTGCGGCTCTTGAAGCTATGGGGTGCGGTTTGCCCGTGGTTGTTACAGAAGTAGGTGGTCTGGCCAGTTTTGCGGTAGGAAAAGTTGTGACTAAAGAGAACCCGCAGGCTCTGACTGAAGCCATGTTGAGTATTTTGGAAATGTCCCCATATCTTTATCAAGAGCTTTCTGAAGAAGCCCGGGAAAAAGCCAAAGAGTACTCCTGGACATCGCTGGTAGAAAAAAGAATGCCCTATTACAGGGAAATAGCTTTACTAAACCAACAAAGGGGCTAATAAGGTTGAGGATAGGGAAATGTTATAAGCATCAGGTATCCTTTTTCCATTCATTGGTGTTAGCTTTGGTCTTGCTATCCCTTAACTTGTGGTTGGCTGGTTGCAGTGATTCTTCAAGCGAAAAATTCATTCCTGAGACAACATCTGTTGGTGAAACAAAACTGGTTGCCAGAACAGGGGAGCGGCTCTTTGAGGTCTACCGGGATGGTAAGTGGCAACCCCTGACAGTAAAGGGTGTAAACATCGGGACTGCCCTGCCCGGGCATTATTTTACCTGGTTTCCCGCTGACCGGGATGTTTACCGGGGTTGGCTGGAGGACACGGCTGCCCTTAACGCCAACACCATTCGCCTCTATACCTTGTTGGATCCGCTGTTTTACCGTGTTTTCCTGGAATATAATATGTCTGTGCCCGCGGAAGAGCGGATCTGGCTGCTGCAGGAGATCTGGCCCGAGGAAGAGGTGCCCGGAGATGATTATTTTGACGGGCCATACATGGCCGAATATAAAGAGGAGATCCGCTATGTGATTGATGCCCTGCACGGGGCGGCGCAGATCCCGGCGCGACGGGGGAGGGCATACGGCAATTACAGCGCCGATGTATCGCCCTACGTGCTGGGTATACTCATCGGCAGGGAGTTAGAACCCCACGAAGTTTTAATGACAGACGAGCTGAACAGGGACCAAAATGTGTTTGACGGCCTTTACGTGCAGGCACTGCCCGGGTCAAGCGCCACCGAGGTCTGGCTGGCCCTGATGTGCGATTACACCCTGGAATACGCTGAGGCCAACTATGGCTGGCAATATCCCGTCTCTTTCGTGAGCTGGCCAACCCTGGATCCGCTGGACCATCCATCCGAGTGGGAACCCCTCACCGAGCCTTACAACGACATGGCGGAGGTGAACCCCAACCACCTGCAGCGCGGACCTGAAAATTTGGCCGGCTTATTCGGTTCTTATCATATATATCCCAATTATCCCGACTTCATGAACAACGAGCCTTCCTATGACAACTACCGTGACGGGGAGGGAGTGCTCCGCTACGGCGCTTACCTGCGTGACTTTATGGCGATTCATCCCCCTTATCCCGTGCTGGTGGCGGAGTTTGGCATGGCCACCGGGTTGAGCACGGCCCACCTCCATCCCCACGGCTTACATCACGGAGGCGTGAACGAAACCCAGCAGGGAGAGATGACCGTGCGCATGATGGACGCTATCATAGCGGAAGGATACGCGGGCGGGGTGATCTTTGCCCTCATGGACGAATGGGTGAAAAAAACCTGGAGTACCGAGCCGTACATGATCCCCTATGAGCGGAACGTTTTCTGGCAAAACGCACTTTGCCCGGAGCAAAACTACGGGCTGGTAGCCATGGAGCCGGCAGGTAAGCCTTTTCAGGATGGCAGCTATGTTTATACACAGGGGATTGAAGCAGGGCCCCTGTCCCTTACAGCCCTGCATGTGGACCATAACGAAGCGTTCCTTTTTCTGGGGATCGAAACAGGGGGCGGCGGCACCCATACTGCCGGTGTTTCGTCTGGATTGCCTCATTTACCTGAAGGTGTGGGCCTGCTGCTGGGAATCAGCACCCTGGGGCCTGCAAGAGGTTACACAGAGTTGCCCCTGAGGGGTGAAAGTTCACCGCAAGGCCTGGAATTTGTTATATTACTAACCGGTAACGGGGGGGATGGGCTGCTGCTTGTCACCTCCCCTTACAACAGGGCGGAACTGCGTTTTGCTTCCCCCCGGGCTTCGCTGCCCGGCCGGCTTGAGGAACAAATCTGGGAAACAATCCGTCCCGTGGTTAACCGGGAACGGCTTGGAGAAGACGGAACCGTTTTCCCCGAACTTCGCACAAACCAGAGCATCCTGAGACGGGGCAATTTTTACCCGGGTGGGGACAATTATGATTCCCTGGCCATGCTCTATGTGAACGAAGGGGCAAACAGGATTGAACTGCGGCTCCCCTGGGCCTTGCTGAATTTCAGCGACCCTTCCAACCGCCGGGTGTTGGATGATCCGGGCAATTTCAATGAACCACCGCTGCGGGACACCCTGCAGACGGATATCTCCCCGGGAGTTTCCTTTTCAGGGCTGCTTTTTACATATGAAGACAATAACCACTGGCCTGTGGACACCGGAATTGAGGGCATCATATCCGGCACGCTACCCGGTGAGCCGCTGGATTACCTGCCCCGTCGCGATGGTGGCAGTGGAGGTTTTGGCGGGGAACTGCCCTTCTACACCTGGGATTTCTGGGAAGAGCTCGCTTACCAGGCACGCCACAAAGAAAGCTTTGCCATCATCAGCGAATATTTCTCAGAATAAAGTTGGTCAGTTGGTCAGGAAAAGATTAAACCTGCTTTTTCCGGCGCACCGGCACTCCGGCTTCTGACATCCAGATTGTAGGGGCGGGTCTCCGTGCCCGCCCGCTGCTGTCTTGGAACCCGGGCGAGGCATGCCTCGCCCCTACAAAAATCAAACTGGTTAAACCAGTTGTAGGGAAGGGCCCCCGTGCCGTTCCGCTGAAAAACATCTTGCCAATTTTGTGCAGAACTTAAAGGTTAAGGACCTAACTAACTAACTAACTAACAAACCAACAAACCAACGAACCAACGAACTACCCTTCAGGAAGGGATTTGAAATCATGGAAGAGCATTTCAAACAAATACGCAACTCATTTTTTGCCAACGCCGGCC
>PWVO01000129.1 GCA_003561825.1 Candidatus Woesearchaeota archaeon
AACGCTGGGCGCAGCAGCTTGAGCAGCAGGCGGGCGTTCGCGCCCGCCTCACCCCGTGCGACCGCAACGGACTTGGCGCGGCGGAGATCCTCGACTTCCTCGCCCGCGCTCGCGATGATCGCAGTGCCATTCGCCTTCGGCGTTTTGGCGCGGAGCTACGCCCGCAGTTGGAGAATGCGCTGGGGCAGAATGGAGAGGCCCAACGCGCTTGCGCGGCACTCTCCGAGGCGCAGAGCCACGCCCTGCGGGAGGAGCTGCTACAGCGTCGTGCCGCACTGCTCGAAGTGAAAGCGAATTACCAGGCGCAAGCGCAGGAGTCTCGCACCGCGCTGCTTGAGCAGGCGCAGGCGGGCGTTGCCCAGGGGCGGCAGCGTCTCAATGACCTGCTCCTTCCACTGGTGGAGGTGGTGCAGGAGGAGAGGGTGTGGGAGGAGTTTGTCCAGCAAGGCGGCGAGGCACTGCGTGCCGCGCTGGTCGAGGTCGCGCAGGCGCTGGGTACGCTCTCCGCCGACTATGGCGGTCTGGAGCTGCCCGAGGCGCAGGTGGTTACGCTCAATCTACGGCTGCCGCAGGCGGTACCGCTTGCGCCGAACGAGTTTCTCGACAGCGCACGGTTCCACCAGCTTCAACGTGAGCTGGAGGCGCGTGCTGCTGAGTTTGCGGCCCAGGCGGAGCGTCTCGCGGCACTTCCGGAGAGCGACCTGAGCGAGCCGCAGCGTCATCTGCGCGAGCTACAGGCCCAGCGTGAGCAGTTGATGGCGCAACCCCTGCCGCGTATCGTGCAGCAGCTCGAAGGGAGCAATAACGGCGCATTACTAGGGCGAATCTGTGGTGAGGTCGCCGATGTCGGGCTGCTGCTGCTCAATCCGGTCTGGGCCGGTGCCAAGGTCGCCTCGCTGCTCGGTAAATCCTCTAAAATAATTGGTGTAGCTACCAATACCACTCGTGTTGCCAAAGGCGTAACTGAGTGCATTAAGACCGCACAAACCGTCCGCACAGGGGGCAAAGTCATGGGCCTTCCCCCACCGGTTGCCGAAAAACTTCAGGTGCTTGAGCGCCTCTCCCTGAGTTACTGGGGCGAACGCTTGGGCAGCAGCCTGAGTGGCGATGTGCAACTGCTTGAGGTGGTCGATCCCGAGGCCCAGGCGCAGCAGCAGACGGTCTGCGCGGCACTGGATGCGCAGGCGCGGGAGGCGCGTGGGCAACTGGCGCGTTGTGAGGATATCGCCCATGAACGGCAACTGACCGGCTGGGCGCTGGAGCAGAACCGTAAGGAGCAGGCACATCTGCAAACTCGATTGGATGAGCTGACGCGCCGGGCTGAGGAGCGTCGCCGCGACTACGAGGAGTCTGCCGAGGCCGAGCGTCGCCAGGCGCTACAGCGTCAGGTTGAGCGCGGGTTGGAGCAGTGGCGGCGCAGTTTCGAGCAGCAGAGCGAGTACATGACCGAGCTGCTGCGCACCCACCTGCGCGAGGCGTGGGAGGGGCGGATCGAAACGCTGCTCGGTGAACGCTTAGCCGAGGTCGAAGCACTCAATGCTCGCATCGCCTCTGCCCCCGCTGAACGTGAGGCGGAACAGGAGCGGTTGGATCGTGAGGCGGAGGCGTTGCAGGCGGCGTTGTCGGGTCTCCATGATTTTCTTTACGGTATAGCGCGGCGACCCTCTTCACCATGAGCGAACATGAAGCAGTGGATGGGAGAGAGTTAGAAGCGGCGCTACGCTCTGCTAGTGACGTGCGAATCCTCGCCTCCTTTGATCAGGCGCTACATACGCACACCCAGCGGCGACGGCAGGCAGCAGAGCAGGAGCGTCTCCGTCGCTTTGCTAAACAGAGTCTATACGAGGGAGGTTCTATGAAAAAATATATTCTAACGGCGATCATGACATTGCTATTGATTACTCAGGCCTACTTTTTTGGTGTTAGTGACCTTATGGTGCTGGTATTTATTGGCATCACTGCGGGCTTTATTTATAGTACCTTGATTCGTATGTACGAAGGTAATCGTAAGGTGTTATATGCTCACGCCAGAAGTGATAGTTTGCTACACGCTTTTTTAAGCCGTGAGCGAATGCTTCTTATGCGCTTTATTGTGGTCTTGATGTCGCTATTTCTTAGCAGTATTTTGGTGTTCTTGATCAAAGGAATGGTCTTGCAGCAAGGGTATTCGGCGTTTTTTTTCGTGATTGTCGTGGCCAGTCTGCTGCTCTACCGTTTCGTCAACGAACCCTACTTGCCTAATTCAACAAAAGATACGGAGTATCATGCGACGAGCGCTCACGGCAACGAGATGTTGCGGATCTTTTACGCCGTAATGATCTTGAATCTGATGTTGGCGGCAGTATTTAGCGCGCACGACACCTTTGTCTTTAAAACCTCGGATGTCGATTTTAATAACTTTACCGATAAGGCTGTTGAGCAGTCGATTGAAAGAAATGAGAGCAATGACTACAGCCGCATCTTGGTGAACGCCTATCTACTCATGGATTACGCCAAGGTTGCGCTGACTAAAGTCCTGGTCAGCCTGTTTAGTCTTGAGGATAATTTTTACGGGTTTTATATGATTATTTCCGTGCTGAATCTCTTTAAAATGATTGCGTTTTCGTTCTCTTTTGTACTCTTGCAGAAGGGGTTTGACGGCGCTGCAACTGCACTGACTCCCGTGATCAATTCATCTTTTGTGAAAGGGAGGTTGCAGGCAGATAAGCTACTTGATCAATATTTTAGAAAATGATTTGCGACTCTTTCAATCCATGCAGGTACTATATTTAATGAATAGAGAATTCGTTGCTGTGCTACTTATCGTGGGCTGCATCACACTGGTCGGCTGGATCGGCTGGATCGGCTGGAGTTGCTGGCGCAGCTCTGATCAGAGTGGGGAGGTGACAGAGTTACTAGGGCGCATTACGCAGCTCGAACAAGCGCTGGAGTCGAGCAATCAAGAGCGCCAGCTCTATCGACAACAAGCGCTTGGATCTCTTACCCAAGCTGAAGATCTGCAAGCAGTCAATCAGCAGCTTCAACTCTGCCAGCAGCAGGAGAGTGAACACCTCAAACAGATCGCAGAGTTGCAGGCAGCGCATCAGCAGTTGGAAAAGAGGCATACACGCAATCTTGATCGTCTTTTTCAATAAGTCAGCCCTAGCCGACCCGAAGAGTCATCCTGCGCAGGGTGTGGGAGTCGGCTTGCCTCGCCTGCACCCTTCACGCCCTTTACATTCCGAGCCGATAATGCGCTATACTGCCGAGTGTGTGACCTGGCATACCTTTTCGTAAAAACCGCCGCAAGCGGGGCTTGATCACCCATCCTCCTTCCTTTATCAATTTAGAATATAAGGGGATAAAC
>PWVO01000007.1 GCA_003561825.1 Candidatus Woesearchaeota archaeon
CCCCCCAAATTTGTTTTTTGCCTCTAATGTGAAGATCTATGAAATCTCTGCAATCTATCTGCTGGCTGTTGCTGGTTGCTGCTGCATGGAAAATCTCTTTTTCAATAGAGACTACTATTTAGGGATTACTTAAAGTTACTACTATTATTTAAGTATTGTTGTAATGCGCCACATATTTAAAGGATTTTTAAATGAAGAGAGAATTTGTGTTTTTATTAGGGAGGCCTTGATTTTGCCTCAGGGTTCAAAAACAAAAATTTTATAAAGAATCTGGGATAACTTTTTTTATTCCCCGCTTAGCTCAATGGCTAGAGCGTTCGGCTGTAGATTCTGCTTGACTGTCTCAGATGAGAATGGATGAAATGCAGACAGCTGTTACCGAAAGGTTGCTGGTTCAAATCCGGCAGCGGGGATCAACCCTATGGTTACACTCCTGTTTTATTTTTTCTGGATTAATTCAATAATGGATTTTGAATCAAAGCTGGTCTTGCAATGAGGGCAAAACAGCCTGTAACAATACTGTAACATGTTTAGTTCAAAATTCGAGTTTTGGCTGCAATTATGGCAGCTAATTACTAAGATTTTGGCAATCTCATTGCTTTTTGATTTCAAAGGGGTTTCTATTATTCTTATGTTCATTGTAGATAATACAGAATAATCAGCAATTCCAATAAAAGATTTAAAGATTTACAACCCCTCTTAAGAAGTGAATTTTTAATAGAAACCTTTAAATAGATTTTTTAATTGGTTTGTATAAGAGTATTATGGACATTAAATATAAAGTGGTGATTTTAGCTTTGTTGGTTGCTGCAATTGTTTTTTTTAACATAAGCAGCTTCCAGATAGGAAGTATCAGATTTAATAATGGCAATTCTCCTCTTGGGGCAGTGCTCGGCAGGGCTTATTTCAGCTCTTCGGATTATGAGACAGAATGCCTTCCGGACTGCAGCAAAAGATATGATATTGTTCCATTGTGCCATGCTGAATGTGATGGCATAAATGGATGTAGTTTCTCTAGTGAAAGGTCAAAGGAAGTATGTACCTCATTATCTCCCTTGAATCTATTTAACCCTGCTGTGGGCAGTGTGGAAGTTTATAATGCAACAGAAAATCTTCTAGTTGTTTGCTGCTCTGGAAATCCTTATCGTAAGCAACTGGACAAAAAAATAATAAGGCCTGAATTACCAACCAGAAACTTTGTTAGAACAACAAGGATTGTTTTTTTGAGAGGAGAGCTCGTAAGGATGGTTGTAACAACATTCAGATAATCATAAAAATGAAAAGAAGAGGATATTTTTTCAGCTTGGATGCTTTTATAGCTTCCAGCTTGGTTGTAATAGGAATTTTGATAATCACACTTTTCTATACATACAGACCTTATGATGTTCAATCTACTTTATTGTCCCAGGATCTTGTAGACACGATGTCGTCTGTAAGGGTAATACAGCTTAGCGACAATTATACAAGGCAATTAATAAGGGATGGAAACATAACAAATCCTTATAATTCTATCTTTCAGCAGATTGGTGAATTCTGCTATGAAGGAAAAAATGAGACTGCAAAGGAATTTGCAGAAAATGTTGTTATTGGTATCATGCCTGAAAGTTATAATGTTCAGATAACTGTAAGAGAAGGGGATTTTCTGATGCTTATTGCTTCAAGAAAAGAAGCAGATGATGCTTCAAGGGTGTTGGTGTCCTCTAAGGCAATACTAATGGGAAAGACAATTGATGGCAGAAATTGGGGTCCATATGAAGGAGAAGTGAGAATATGGCATTGAAAAGCACAAAGCAGGTTTGCAGATTGTTTTCTAAGGGATTTTTTCCTAGAAACAAGAAAGCTGCTTTTTTTACAGCATTGTCTATAATTGTTATTGGGATATTGTTTGTTGGATTTTCGCCTTCTTTAAGTTTCTGGGAGATTGACAGATTTTCATTTACGAGATCCAGGGTAAGGATAGCAAACAGCTTTTTATTTAATATTGAGAATGTGTTTATTCCTGAATTTGTCAGAGTTTCTGGATATGATGCAATGGAATCTGCTCTTGAATTTATTGAAGAAGGGGGTAGTTTTTATGATTTTGAAAGCCTGAATATTTTTTTCACAAATGCTTTGGTTGAAGGGACACACGGGAATGATGAGATTGAGCGAATGGTGAATAATACTCTTGTCTATAAGCTTGGCGAGATTGAAGAATTTTCAAGAAGCAAAATGAGGATAAACACAAGCTTTGACAATGAAAATATGAGGATATCATTATTTCAGTCTAATAATACAGGCCCCTGGCAGTTTGGTGTCAATATCAAGCTTAATTTCAGTGTTGATGCAAAGGAAGGGAAGTGGGAAAGGTCAATGGATAAGAATATTTCTATTCCTATATTTGGGCTGGATGACCCTTATTTTTTTCCTGAAAAAAGGGAGATTTTTAAGACAAATTTTAGACCAAATGAATGGAATATAACAACTCTTGATGCCCATATTAATGAGGCCACATACAGGTATGATAACGTGTCTCCAAGCTATCTTATGAGGCTTTACAGCGACAATTCTGCTTCAGAATGCTGCGGGATACATTCGATGATTGATGAAACTGCAGGGCCAGATGATAAGAGTTATGTTGATTTCTGCTTTTTTCATAGCGGGGTTTGCAGTGAAGAGATATTCGGGCAGCTTTGCAGTATAAATGGCCTGTCTACAGAGCCATTTCTGCTGAATCTTGTGCATGTTGAGAAGTATGGAGTTGAAGGATATGCAGAATGCAGTGAGTGATGATGGATTACTATAATTGCATTTCTAAATCCTATAATCGCCTGCACAAAGCTGAGCAGATAAGAAAGATAGATGTTATAATCTCTGAGCTTAAATTAGCAAAAAAAACATCTGTTCTTGATGTCGGCTGCGGCACAGGAATTTTTGGGGAGAGAGCTGACTGCTTTTATGTTGGCATTGATCCAAGCATGGATATGATATCAAGGTCAGGAAAGGGGTTTTTTGTGCAGGGCTTTGCTGAAAGCCTTCCTTTTAAGGACAATTCTTTTGATTTTGTTGTTTCTGTCACTGCTGTGCATAATTTTAATGATATTGAAGCTGGGATTAGTGAGATTAAAAGGGTTTCAAGGAATTCTGCCTGCCTGAGTGTTCTTAAGAGATCCAGCAAGTTCATAAGGATAGAGGAGGTTATTAGAAGTAATTTCAGCATAATTAAGTGTGTTGACGAGGGGCCTGACAGGATCTTTTTTCTTAAAAAGTAACTTTTATATAAGATGGTGTTTTATAAAAAAACGGTGATTTTATGAGTGAAGATGATGTTACAAAATTGGCAAAGTCCCTTAAGGATAA
>PWVO01000044.1 GCA_003561825.1 Candidatus Woesearchaeota archaeon
TAAGACCTTCTTTCAGGAGGCAGCAGTCTGTGAAGCAGGAACTATATGCGGCATCTCGAACATTTTATGATAAACAATAGTCGCTGGAAGCCCCTTCCTTCAGGTCGGGGAGGATGTCACTCTTTGAATACCTCTTTCTCAAAAAGAACACCCCGGCATATTCTAATCATTTTTTTGCTAGCCTGAAACGCCTGTTCTTTTTAGCAGGCTCAATAATATACTCGCCTTCTTTAAGCCCTGTTTTAGAGGCATGCTCTTTTGCAGCCTCAGGTGTGCTGAAAGTCTTTGCCCTGTTCTTTTTCTCATTAGTTTCACTGTGCCTTCTGTTATGGCTCAGGCCAAGCATTCTTTTTATTCTTGTATGCATCTTTCTCATATTAAACCACTCCCCATTATTAGCTTTAAAAACAACTATAATCCCCTTTGCTGCACTGGCAATATCAAGCCAGCAGGCAGAAAATCAGGCAAAGTTAAAAAGATTATGCTTTTTGGGCCCCATAGGTATCAGCAAAAATATAATACATTAAAAACATCTCTGCAATTTCTCTATTAGAGAGTAGAAATAAATTTAAATCATCTCTTAAGGCATGCTCTTATGCAGTACACATGCAACATCAGCAAATCACAGATAATAAGCTCAGAAAGCCAGCTTTCTTCAGTAGAGGATGTATTGTCAGATATTACCGGGCAATTCATGAGAATACCTTATTCTGCAACATGGGGATCATCATGCAAGGGGCATTTTGAAGACCATGGTGACTCAGTGTTTTTGCATCCTTATGGCATTCTTTCAGTTATATTATGCCCTGAGGTGCAGCATATCCAGGATCTTCAGCAGCTTATTTTCAGCTTCATTGGCAAATATCCCGGAGTAAACATCAGGTCAACAGAGCGCCATAACCTAAGCAAGCATTCTGACTATTCTAAGATCCTCAGAAGCCCCGGAGACATAGGAGATTCATGCATAATCAACACCACAAATGAGAATTATAAAATAATAAACCTCATGATTGAGCAGCATGACAATGGATCAATGGGCCATGCTTTTTTGCCTTCAGTGAAGGTCTTTATTCCAAAGTCATCTCCTTTCTATGAATCAGGAGCAGAAAGATACAGGAAGATAGGGGCAAACTGGCTTTCAATGTCTTCTGAGATTGAAAATTACTGCCAGAGGCATAATTTCTCCACTCCAGATTTTTCAAAAAAAGAGCTTGAGCCATTTATTCTGTAAAGCCTATCGAAACTTATTTAAAGTGCTGGCTTTTTTAATTGCCAATGGACCGTGAAAAAATAGAGTCAATAATGGAGAAAACATCAAAAGGCCAGATTCTCGCAAGGGCAATTATAGAGATTGCAGGAAAGCCAAAAGAGCATGTTGAAAAAACACTTGATGTAGTGATACAAAAGATAAAGGAAAACCAGGGCATCAAGATTGTAGAGCACAAAAAATTCGATGTTGAGCAAAAGGAAGGCATTTTTACAGGGTTTCAGGAGGCAGGCCTCCTATTCAGGGATCCAAGCGCATTGTTCGGCTTTTGCTTTGACTTCATGCCATCATCAATAGAGATTCTTGAGCCAGAAGAGTTCAAAGTAAAGGCAAATGACCTTGCAGGGCTTGTTAATGACCTCCTGGCAAAGCTTCATGAGGTTACAGCTGCATCAGCAAACATCAAGTTTGAAAACAATATCCTTAAAAGGGACATGGTTAGTGTTATTAAGAACATAATTTTAATCCTGCTGAGCGCCAAAGAATTTTCACTTGAAGAACTTTCAAAAACAAGCGGTGTTCCTGAGCAGGACCTTAAGCCATTGCTTGAGTCAATGATTAAGGAAAACAAGATAAGCCTGAATGAGGGGCTTTATAAACTTGAAAGATGAAGGACTTAACTGAAATAAAAAAAGAGGCAGAGGCAATTTTGTTCTCAGTAGGCAAAAAAATAAGCACAGAAGAGATAGCATCATTGTGCAGCTTGCCAGTTAAGGAGATTAAGAAAGCACTGAATGAGCTTAAAAAAGATTATGCCTCAAGAGAAACAAGCCTTATGGTTTCTGAAGAGGGCAATTCCTGGAACATGGTTGTAAAAGAAAAGTACATGTCTGTTGCGCAGCTGATAAACCCCCACACAGAGCTTGGCAAGCCAACAATAGAGACCCTTGCAGTAATAGCATGGAAAGCTCCGGTGCTTCAGTCAGATGTAATAAAAGCAAGAACCGGAGCAGCTTACGAGCACATTGCAGAGCTTGTTGACACTGGATTTATCACAAAGAATAAGCACGGGAGAAGCTATGTCCTCAAGCTCACTCAGAAATTCTTTGAGTATTTTGACCTTAAGGACGAAACTGAAATCAAAGACAGGTTCAGTGGATTTGAAGAGCCAGAAGCAAAGCCTGAAAAAAAAGAGGATACTGAAGAAAGCATGGCTGAGCTGCAAATCAAAGACAATGATAAAGCAGGCCATGGCACTCAGGAAAAGCCAGAACCCTCTGAAACAGATGATAACATCAAATTAAAAGAAGACACTCCTGAAGCCATAAAAGCAGCAGACCAGGAAAAAAAGAGTGACAAATTGCCTTTGCATAAAGGCAGTAAAAAACAAAAGCCTGAGGAAAATGGCGGAGGCCGCATTGTTTACCTTGATGAGCCAGATATTTTCAAAGAGCCAGTGCCAGATCCTTCAGAAGAAGAAATAAGCAGGCCTTCAAAGCCTGTTGGAGATGAATTGCTAGAACAGGACAACAAAGAAGAGCCAGAGCCAGGCAAAAAGAGCTTTATGGATTATATCACTTTTTCATCATCTTTATCAGGAAAATCAAAAAAAAGCAGAGAAAAAGAAAAAAAGCAAAGCAGAGCTAGCCGGAACTTAAGGATTCCAGAACTTCCAGATAGCAAAGGAAAAAAGAATGATAAAAGGCCAGAAAAAAGCAAAAATACAGCTAAAAAAAGCAAAACCAGATCAAAGCAGCCTGAAAAAAAGCTAAAGAAAAAGCTAAAAAAAACTAAAAAGCCTAAAAAGTAAGATGCTTCTTTTAAAATGCCCCAAATGCGGCAACAGCATGAAATACAGCAGCACTGATGGAATTCTTTACAAAAAAAGGAAAGCATGCGTTTATTGCGGCCATTCTTTTAAAGTAAGCAGCCATATCACCTCTTCATCAAGTAAAAATCTGCCCAATTCTAAGCCTTAAGCAGCAAAATTTTTTATCAGATATTGGAAAAAAGCTGTTTTTCATGCAAAAGCCTCAAAACATTTATATATGCCGAGTTTTTCAGTATTCTTTGGCATAAAATCACTGCCAAACGCGTGTTTTTCAGCATTAAAAACAATATAAAAA
>PWVO01000204.1 GCA_003561825.1 Candidatus Woesearchaeota archaeon
GACATAAGAGAAGTCCTTAAGCTGATCAATATAGAAATCCCCCGGACAATAAAGCTGATACTTCCAGCAGAATGGAAATATGAATTCATGTCAAAGCTTAAGCAGAAAATAGAGGAAACAAGAGAAACAAAGCAGCTGATAGAGCACTGCCTCTCATCTCCTTCATTAAAAAAGCAGGGAAAATTCATCTCAAAATCAGTTCCATTGTTTCTGAAAAACCCAGGCAAAATACCCCGGCAAGTGCTTCAGCCAGAAAAAGAGCTTCAGGCATTGGAGAAAAACAAGAGCCTTATAGAAAGAGAATTCAGGTGCAAAGCCATAATTGAGAAAGAAGAAGAATCAAAAGAATCCAAAGCCCAAAACTCAATGCCAGGCAAACCCGCTGTTATAATAGAATAAAAGGGAAGACGCGCCTGAAAATGGACAGAAGCACCATAAGCAGGCTGCCTCAGCCCTTCCTCAGACCCGCAACCCCCCAAGCACCAGTCTTAAAGGTTAATGCTGCTCCATTCCTGGCCTGACATGATTCCCTAAAAGACCAATCCTGGAGGACAGGCCATCATAGTACAAGCCAAGACCTGCACATAATGCCTCTGCCTCTTCCCAGGCTTCAGCCCTGCCTTAAGCCCGTTGACAGTAACAGGAGAGGGCTAACCCCCCGGCCTAGTCTTCCCAGCAAACACTAAAACCCCTTTTTTTTTAAGCCTTTCGATAATCCCTCAACTCCCCAAATTTTCCCAACAAAATCCTCCAAAAACAAAATCGAAACCTTTATATATACTGTAGATTTGATATTAGTATAATGGTAGAGCAATCTGTATTCAGAGCCATTATGGGCTTTATGATGCAGGCAGAGGTGGATAATGTTTGAGAGTGCTATTGAGTTCATGCAGGATTTAGGGATTTTTAGAGTAATTCTCCCCTTTCTCCTTGTTTTCACAATTGTGTTTGCTATACTTGAAAAGACAAGAATTCTCGGTGTAGAGGAAATAGACAAGAAAAAATACACCAGAAAAAACCTAAATGCAATGGTTGCATTTGTAATTGGTTTCTTTGTTATTGCCTCAAAAGAGCTGGTTCGTATAATAAGTGAAACAGCATCAAATGTAATATTGCTTCTTCTTGGTTCAGTCCTTTTCTTAATGCTGGTAGGATCATTCTCCAAAGAGTCAGAAGAAGGATTTTTCCTTGAAGGAGGCTGGAAAACATTATTTTTCGTAATCATGTTTGTGGGGATAGTGCTTATATTTTTAAACGCAATTCAAATATCAGGCCAATCCGCAATTGTGTGGGCATTTACATCAGCATCAATAGCCTGGGATTCCCAGTGGGTTTCAATGATTATAGTGCTTGGAGTTTTGATAGGGCTGATGGCAGCAATAACATCAGGAGGCGGCCCTAAAAAATCAAAAAGTGATTAAAAAATAAAAAGGTGATAAAAAATGTCAAGTGGTGGTTTTGTTGAGGCTTTTAGATTGCTTGAGAGCTGGGGCATGCTTGATGCATTGCTTCCTTTCTTGCTGATATTCACAGTATCCTTTGGTGTTCTGCAGAAAGCAAAGATATTTGGCCAGGACAGCAAAAAATTCAATGTTGTAATCTCATTTATCTTAGGCATGGTGGTTGTGCTTCCTCACATAATGGGCACTTACCCCCCGGGATCTAATATTGTTCTCATAATTAACAATGCCCTTCCTGATGTTGGATTAGTGCTCATAGCAATAGTCATGGTTCTTTTGCTTACAGGAATATTCGGATTTCAGGTTGACACAGTAGGAGGATGGGTTTTTTGGGCAGCAATAATTGTTGTAGGATGGATATTCCTTAACGCAGCAGGCTGGATGCCAGAGAGAATCTTAGGCACAGTCGGAACAATTGACCCTTCCACACTTGCGATAGTTATAACCCTTCTTGTATTCGGGATTATAATCTCAGTAATCACAAGTGACAGCGATACATCTGTATTTGATAAGCTAGGAGGCCTATTTAAAGGAAAAAAGCAGTAAAAAATGGCAACATTCCTTGACATAACCCTTTTAGAGCACTTTAGGGTGATATTGTACTTTATTTTCATATTTGCAATCCTTTACGCTTTTATGATCGTAGTGTTCAAGGAAAAGCTTGAAAAAAACATAATAGCTATAATTGCCTTTGCAATGTCTTTGATAGTGGTATTGTCGCAGTCAACCCGTGAAATTATTGACTATGTAGCTCCCTCCTTTTTTATAGTCATGCTTTTGATATTCTTTGCAATTCTGATTTACACATTTATCGGAGGCAAAGAGCAGGACTTCAGGACACTAATCTCAGGAAGAGAGGACAGCACAAAAAATTTTATCATAGCCATAGTAGTAATTATAGCACTGGGAGCTTTGGGCAGGACATTCTTTGCAGAGGGCTCTCCTTTTATAAATGATGGAAGAAATAGAAACATCACAGATACTGATCCTTCTTCGATAGGCGAAACAGGAGAAGAGGAATTTGTAGCAACAATCACACACCCAAAGGTGCTTGGAATGATTGCTCTCCTGCTTGTAGGATGGGGTGCTGTTCTTTTCCTTTCAATGACGCAGAAAGTCACCAAAATGAAATAACAGACAGAGAAAGAAAGACTGCTGTGAATCTGGCTGAATCTCAAAAAAAAATTAGTTCATGCTAACTTCTTTTAACTCAGAATATTGTTTATCGCTGATTGCTTTTTATATCTTTATCTGCCTCAGAAATAATGCTCTTTCCAAAATCTTTTCTTGAAACATGCTTTAGGCTGTCAACAGTCCTTGAAAGCTCGTTTATGTTTTCTGTGAAAGTAGGAATCACTTTCTGGAAAACAGTTTCCATAGCTTTTATATTTGTATTGACCTTAGAAATATTCTTGTCATATTCATCAACCTTGCCTAAAATGCCTTTCTGAAGCTGGTTTATGCTTCCCTTAAGCCCTTCTATTTTCTGCTGTATTGCAATAATGTCAGATTCGACTTTTGATTTCCATTCAATTATCTTGCTCACATCTTTTACAAGGTCTACCCATTTCTCCTCAACAACAGCCTCGACAAGCTCCTCAATTCTCTCAACCTCGCTCTCTTGGTATACTCCATATTCAGGAGAATACTGTTCAGTGTAGGCCTGGTCAGGCTGCTGGTAAGGCTCTGAATAATAAGAGTCATTCCCTTGGCTTTCTTCTTGTGCATCCTCCGGTGATCCAACTTCCATATTAAGGTCTGCCTGATTCATAGCATCAAATATCTGTGTTGTGTTGTACCCTTCTCTCTGAAGGCTTGCAATAATCTGGTTGCTTGAAAGCCCCTGCTCCCTCATTTTTATCACAGAA
>PWVO01000002.1 GCA_003561825.1 Candidatus Woesearchaeota archaeon
TAATCAGCATTTTGAGATTAGGCACAAAGAACGCATATCCAACTCACAGCGCGTAGTGTACTTGATGCGCGCGCGTTGATAAGGTGATATTTTTATGAAGCGTATAGCTGTGTTATATCCTATCTTTTTTGCAATCTACCCGGTTCTCAGTCTCCTGGCGGCTAATCTAAGTGAAACCCCCATCACACAAGCGATCCGTCCTCTGCTGATATATTTGTTATTCTCATCGGGGCTATTATGGGCCTTGTCAAAGGTGTGCAAAGACACGCAGAGGGCAGCGTTCATTACTTTTTTGGTAGTTTTGGCCCTTTTCTACTATCAAATTGCTATGATTGTCGCCCGTATTTTGCCGGGCAATCTAGGTGTGGCGCAGCAGAGTTGGGGGATATTCATTCTCTGGGCGGGATTTTTGGGTGTGCTAGGCACTCCCTGGCTGTGGCGTAAAATCAAACATCATGAGACGCTGGCTTTGGCCTTGACCGTTGCCGGCATAATAGTTGTGGGTATATCGTTAGTCTCTATTGGCTTCTTTTATGCAGAGCGATGGTTCTTCAGAACAACGCAATCATCAGTGATTCACCTGGAGGGAGAGCCTCAGCCGGACATTTACTACATCATCGTGGATGGATATGCTGGCGCAGAGGTCTTGCAGGATTTGTATGGCTACGATAACACGCCATTTTTAGAGTTTCTGCGACAACGCGGTTTTTACGTTGCAGATGCAGCGCGGAGTAACTACATACAGACGACGGTCTCACTGGCCTCCTCGCTAAATCTGGATTATGTCACTGAATTGCCTGCCAACTCCTCGAATCGGGGCTTGGTATGGAACTTGATCCAATATAGCACGGTACGCGCAACCCTAGAACAACATGGATACCAGACGGTTTCTCTGACATCAGGCTATCAATATACCGAACTCAGAGACGCCGATCTCTATCTATCTCATCCTGATATTCCCGAAATCAATCTGTTTGAAGCGGCCCTGTTGTTGACATCTCCCGCGCGCATATTGATTGACGATCTGAATATACTCACAGGAATGTTACCGACGCGGCGCACGCACCAAGATCGCATCCTATACGTTTTTGAGCAACTGCGTCACATCCCATCTGTTCCTGGGCCGAAGTTCGTGTTTGCGCATTTCATCGCGCCGCATCCTCCCTTTGTGTTTGATCGAGATGGACAGCGTCTTGGCTCTGATGAAATTTTTCTGCTTGTGGATGGCGACCGGTTTCCGGGGAGTGTGGAGGAGTATCTTACGGGATATGCGGAGCAATTAGTGTATATTAACACCCTGTTGATGGAGACGCTGGATGCAATTTTAGAAAATTCTGCCACGCCGCCGATTATCCTCTTGCAGGCCGATCACGGGCCTGGCGCGTTCACAAACTTCCAATCGTTGGCCGATACCTGTATTTGGGAACGCACCTCTATTTTGAGCGCGTACTATTTGCCGGGAGTGGATACTGTTCCCTTGTATGACAGTGTGACGCCGGTTAATTCCTTTCGGATTGTTTTCGACGCATATTTTGGGACGGATCTAGGATTACTTGAGGATCGCGTGTACTATTCCACCTGGTCTCGTCCGTATGATTTTATTGATGTTACTGAACTGAGCTACCAGCCTTGTGAGTTGCCTTGAGCGTCATACCCGTAAGCAGGTAGGCGATTTCAGAAGGCCGGTTACTGTTCTGAGAAGTCTCACTCGGTGCAAGCCTCCCCTCGCGTGATCAATATCACGCTGACCTCATCCTGATACACCTCCCGCCATTGCTGCGACTCTCGCGCTGCCGCGACTAATCCTGCCTGGGTTTGTGGATTGAGCAGCAGTGTGCGCGCGCCATAGTGCTCCAACTTCTCTTCCCAACTTGGCGCGGCGGCAGAGATGCGTATGTAGTCCAGCCACAGTTCCAGCGGGTAGAGGTCGATGCGTGGATCGACGAAGACCGGGTAGTCGGGTTGGGCGGCCCAGATCAGGTAGCTGCCAAAACCGACTTCGTTGAAGATGGGCGTGGGACAATCGACCTGGAGCATATAGTCCGTGGCCTGGAGAGGCGTTTCTGCGGAGATCAGTCCCGCTTTGAGGGGCGGGAGCGGCAGGTGCGCCTTGAACCAGGGGAGCGTCCCCACGACTACCAGGATGATGAGCGCCAGAAACCCCTGGTTGACGCGCAGATTCGTGGACGTAGGGGGCTTTTCTGTCAACGAGACCCCACTTTTTGCGAACAGTGGAGGCAGCGAGTCGGCCAGGATAGGCGCGAGGATGATGCCAAACCAGGGGATACCGCGTGATGTGCGCCAACTCAATGCCCCGAACATCACAAAAGCCAGGAGTTGCGCGGGACGTGGTCGCCGGGGCGAGAGGAGCAGTATCAGGCTGCTGACCAGGAGCAGGCTATAAAATGTCGCGCCATCGACTTGCGCGAAAGTCGGCGCGGCCCATTCCGGGACGAGTTGTTGTACTGCCGGATTCTGCCCCATCCCCACAAGGTAATGGAGTATGCCTATCCCCCGGGGATTGAGTAACCCGGCTAACGTGGTCAAGGTCAGGGCTGCCAGCGCGTCAGGCCATAGCGGACGCGGGGTTTTGTGTCGGGTTGTCCACGCATCGATGAGCCAAAGGCCCAGCAGGATCAATCCGATGGGGAAGGATCCGTGGCTGTTGACCCACACAAGCATCCCCACCGGGAACAGGGCCAGTAATGCGCGGCGCGGCCGGCGAGTGTACTGTGCTATCGTATAGAGATACATCGGGCCGAGCAGGAACGTCACGGTTTGGGGACGTACATTCCAACTGTGGATGCCCAGGGCGGCGGCGATAAACACGCACAGTGTTGCGATGCGCCGATTGTCGCTCTGCATGTGGCACAGGCGGAACAGCAGCGCGTACCCGGCGGTGATCATCGTGCTGTGCAAGAACACCACGAGCGCGGGGCCGCCAAGCGTGTAGGTATAATACATGGCTACTTGGGCCATCCAGTACACGGTATAATTGTAGGGTGCGCCATACATTGTGCTGGAAAATGTATCGTACTGCGGGATTTGGCCCGTAGCCGCGATCTCTTGTCCCGCGCGCATGTGCCACCAGAAATCGTGGGGGCGGATGGGGTGGGTGTTGAGGAAGATGAAAATTCCCGCGAGCAGGGTGATGCCCCATAGCTGCGCGAGGGATGGATGGGTAAGGTGATAGACCCAGGCAGGCCAGGCGAATTTTTTCATAGCAAGCTCCTTTATGGTCAGCAACAGTGTCACACTTCAGTTTTGTGAACCGAGGCTTGGAGTTCCCCGTCTCGGGGACGTGGGGCGTAGGTCGGA
>PWVO01000193.1 GCA_003561825.1 Candidatus Woesearchaeota archaeon
CGGTTCACCCCCACCTGAGTGGGGACAGCGCGGCGTGACGGCAATTGATGGCCCCGCCTACCCGGTTCACCCCCACCTGAGTGGGGACAGCGACTGGCACCCGCGATTGGGGAGAACCCAAAAACGGTTCACCCCCACCTGAGTGGGGACAGCACTCTAGGGGCACCTTCATCCGAGTACTGCCCCCCGGTTCACCCCCACCTGAGTGGGGACAGCGCGAACCTGAGCCAACACTGGTAAAGGTGTGCGTCGGTTCACCCCCACCTGAGTGGGGACAGCTATCAGTGCTGATGAGCTGCTATTGCTGGCTGAACGGTTCACCCCCACCTGAGTGGGGACAGCTCCCCGGCACCAATACAACTCAAGTGGAATCAAGGCGGTTCACCCCCACCTGAGTGGGGACAGCTTTGCCGATGTGCTGGCCACCTACAGCCCCACCAACGGTTCACCCCCACCTGAGTGGGGACAGCGGTTGGGAAGTTATCGGCCCTAACCCTGTAAATACGGTTCACCCCCACCTGAGTGGGGACAGCAGTCACCACTGACATTAGATTGATTGATCTCAACGGTTCACCCCCACCTGAGTGGGGACAGCCTACTGTATGAGACTCATCATTATGATTAGCATCGGTTCACCCCCACCTGAGTGGGGACAGCGCACCCAGGGTAGATGCCGTTTGAATCGAGGGGGCCGGTTCACCCCCACCTGAGTGGGGACAGCGTTTGATAGCACTGACTTCATCGACGGGGGCGACGGTTCACCCCCACCTGAGTGGGGACAGCGGCCGTCATTAACCCACGTATGACCTATAACAAGCGGTTCACCCCCACCTGAGTGGGGACAGCTTTAGAGCATTAGAGGGTGGTTACTACAGTACACGGTTCACCCCCACCTGAGTGGGGACAGCTGGTTAACTGCGCCCACAGCAGGGAGCGCTGATACGGTTCACCCCCACCTGAGTGGGGACAGCCAGAGTTGGCAGGAAAAGTGAACCCGCGCAAAACCCGGTTCACCCCCACCTGAGTGGGGACAGCGATGTTGTCGAGATCGAACAGCGCTGGGCTGTCCGGTTCACCCCCACCTGAGTGGGGACAGCATAAAGCCCAGTATTCTCGACAGCTTGCATGCTGGTTCACCCCCACCTGAGTGGGGACAGCGGGCGTATCAGGGTGGGCCAGCACACGGGCATGGTCGGTTCACCCCCACCTGAGTGGGGACAGCGATAGCCTAGCCGTCGCCAACTGGTCCACCAAATCGGTTCACCCCCACCTGAGTGGGGACAGCGTGACCCCCATCTCCGCCAGCTTTGCTGCCGACACGGTTCACCCCCACCTGAGTGGGGACAGCGGTAGTAGCGGGTGCCCTTGATGGTGGGCTTGCCTGGTTCACCCCCACCTGAGTGGGGACAGCTTTTCAGGCTCCTGGGCCGCCATCATGTCATCTTCGGTTCACCCCCACCTGAGTGGGGACAGCGCTGCCGAGGTCACGCTCGACGCGGTTGCCGATGCGGTTCACCCCCACCTGAGTGGGGACAGCCCTGCACCATACCCACCGACCCGACCAGGAACTACGGTTCACCCCCACCTGAGTGGGGACAGCGAGCAGCACAGGGCTACAATCCTAGGCCCGAAGACGGTTCACCCCCACCTGAGTGGGGACAGCCCAGCGCATCCTGGCTAAGCCCCACAGCATCGCGCGGTTCACCCCCACCTGAGTGGGGACAGCATGCCTTCATCGCATTTGAAGCACAGGCCAAGAGCGGTTCACCCCCACCTGAGTGGGGACAGCATTGCACATCCCAGACAAACTGAAACACCGCACGGCGGTTCACCCCCACCTGAGTGGGGACAGCGATACAGCACCGGGCAGCGTTTGCTAGAGCGCACCGGTTCACCCCCACCTGAGTGGGGACAGCGTTTTAGCATCCTGGCCTCGCTGGCAGACAACGACGGTTCACCCCCACCTGAGTGGGGACAGCGGGGAGGGAAGGGAACACACGGGCGTTGGAGACACGGTTCACCCCCACCTGAGTGGGGACAGCGGCGGTGGGGAGGTTAGGCATGGGCGGACTCAAGCGGTTCACCCCCACCTGAGTGGGGACAGCGACTACCACCGAGCGCAGTCAAATCCGGCACAGGCGGTTCACCACCACCTGAGTGGGGACAGCGCCCCATCCCTGGGTAAGAGGTCGCGGCACAAAACACGGTTCACCCCCACCTGAGTGGGGACAGCGGGATTCCACCGCCTCCAGCCGTCACAGCCTGACTGGTTCACCCCCACCTGAGTGGGGACAGCGTGCAGGGTTTTGCGCCAACCCAAATTACTCCGACGGTTCACCCCCACCTGAGTGGGGACAGCGCCGAAGAATTGGCCTTTCGTGCCCTATAGGTGCCGGTTCACCCCCACCTGAGTGGGGACAGCTCAGTTGAGGCGTGTGCCAGCTTTGGGGCCAGTTCGGTTCACCCCCACCTGAGTGGGGACAGCGGCTTCCCCACGGACTGAGCCATGATCTGTCCCGCGGTTCACCCCCACCTGAGTGGGGACAGCGGAGACATCAGAACCCTTGCAGCTAAGCCTGGGGGTTCACCCCCACCTGAGTGGGGACAGCGCGTCAATAGGCAAGCCAATATTGAATGATCTGCCGGTTCACCCCCACCTGAGTGGGGACAGCGATCTCGCTAGCGTTTAAGGTTTTGAGGTGAGCCGGTTCACCCCCACCTGAGTGGGGACAGCTCTGACCAGTCGGTATCGTTCTCGGTGGCTGAGAGGGTTCACCCCCACCTGAGTGGGGACAGCTCCCAACCCCATCGCTCATCCCAAGCGATTAAGCGGTTCACCCCCACCTGAGTGGGGACAGCTTGCGGAGTGCCCCCAGAACTTGACGGGGGTAGGCGGTTCACCCCCACCTGAGTGGGGACAGCGTAGGCTTCCGCGTACTTTTCCCATGCCGCTGCGTCGGTTCACCCCCACCTGAGTGGGGACAGCGAAGTGGTGGGGCAGTCAATGGCGGGCTCTGTCGGTTCACCCCCACCTGAGTGGGGACAGCATTCAGCGCAGTACACCCTCGTCCTCGTTGTCGTCGGTTCACCCCCACCTGAGTGGGGACAGCGATGGAATAACCCCTCTGACAATGTGACAAACCCGGTTCACCCCCACCTGAGTGGGGACAGCTCAGCAAACCCACTCCCGATGCCCCCATAATGTACGGTTCACCCCCACCTGAGTGGGGACAGCACTTACAAGATACTTGAAATCACTGGACTTTGACCAAGAGTATGCCCTCTATGTC
>PWVO01000161.1 GCA_003561825.1 Candidatus Woesearchaeota archaeon
GAGCAGGGTCGGGGGGCTTGGCATTGAGCTTAAGGGCCCTGTTTTTAATAAGATGAAGAGAATGAGGTTGTATGACTGTGTGCCTTTCGATGATTTTGATGATGTGAAGCCTCTTGAAAACAGGGTTATTTCTGAAAAGCTAAATATTAAAGATTCAGGCAGTGTTGCGATAAAAGAGCTTATTGAGGAGAGTTTTTATGTTTTTCTAGGTGAAGCCAGGCATTATCATGAGGATCATGCTGAGAGTGCTGCTATAAACAGAAACAAAAATTACAGGTGGCAGAAAAAGATAAGTAAACTGGGGCCTGTTCCTGCCAATAGGCTTGCAAAGGAGAAAGGCCTTGTTGACAGGATTGACTCTTTTGATTATGCTGTAAAAAAAATTATTGCTTTGTGCGAGAGGGACGGCCTAGAGGTTTTTGATTTCTGAATTTGGCTTGTCTTGCTAATCAAGAAAAGCTTTTATATTATGGTTTAATCTTCTGGACTATGGCAAATAAAAGAAAGTTCTGGGTTGTTCTTCCACCTACAGGGGCTTTCCAGAGGGGAGAGGACAGGTGCCAGGTGCCTGTTAAGGAGATGATGGCTACTACTTTCAGGATGCCTATCAATGCTGCTTACATAAGCGCGCTGCTGAAGAAAAAAGGCTTTGATGCTGAAGTAAAGGATTATGCTGCTGAGAAGGCTGATGAAAATAGGGCTCTTGATGAGATTTCCAAAGCAAAGGTTACTGACCTGATTATTATTACAAGCCCTTTTTCTGTTGAAAAAGACAATGCTTTTGCTGGCAAGGTTAAGGATGTTACTGTTGCTGCTTACGGTGCGCAGTTTCTTTTCAGCACTGAGAAGTATGTTCTTGAGAATGTGAATTTTGACTTTGTTGTTTTTTTTGACTATATCAGGGTTTTTCTTGATTTTGACGGCAGATGGGAGAAGTGCCCTGGTGTTGCTTACAGAAGTGGAAAAAAAGCTGCTGTTAATAAGCCGAACAGGGCTTTGTATGATTTTAATGCAGTCCCTTTTCCTGACAGGGATTCTCTTAAGAACGAGATTTATACTGATCCGAGGGACAATGAGATGATTACTACTGTGCAGGCTTCTGTTGGGTGTGCTTTCAGGTGCAAATTTTGCCTTGCTCCTGTGCTGACAAGGGAATGGCATGGCTCAAGGATTATGTGCAGGAGTGCTGAGTCTATTATGGCTGAGATAAGGGAGTGCTATGAGAGGCACAAGATAAAGAAGTTTTTTCTCAGGGCTGATACTTTTACTATGAACAAGAAGAATGTTCTTGAGCTGTGCAGGATGATTAAAGAGTCCGGGCTGCCTATAAAGTATGTTGCTAACTCAAGGGTTGACACTGTTGACTGCGACATGGTTAAAGAGCTTAGTGAGTCTGGGTGCGAGGTTATTGCTTTTGGGATTGAAACCGGGAGTGCAAAGAGCCTTAAGAGGATTGGGAAGACTATGATGAGGCCTGAAGAGTATTTTAAGAAAGCTGAGGATATTGTGAGATGCTGCAGGAGATATGGCATTAAGTCTTACTTGTTTTTTATTATCGGGTTTTTCTGGGAGACTAAGGATGATATTATGGAAACTATCAGGCTTGCAAAGAGGCTTAATGGTGATTATTATGAGTTTCATTCTCCTGTTTATTATGAGGGGACTGGGCTTTTTGAGGAGGCTGGCCAAAGGATGAAGAGCACCCATACTTCTAAGGTCAGCACTGATTTTGTAAGTGAGGAAGAGTTTGAGAAGCTTTACAGGAAGGCTGTGATGGCCAGTTATTTCAGGCCAAGGATGATTTTGGGGGTTTTAGGCGAGATTGTTAAGAGGCCTGGCTCTGTAAAGAATTATTTTGAGTATGGCTGGAAGCTGGCAAAGAGGATGGTTAAGCGTGAGTGATGGTGTTTCTTCAAGGTCATTCATTTAATATGCTTTAAATGGCCTTTTATAACATAGCCGTTTATTATGTTTTGAATAAGGCCTGTCTTCACTTCAGAGATTTCATGCCTGCTCCTGAATATGTGAAGATCTATTCTTCTTTTGAGTTTAAGTTCATAAACCTTTTTGTCAAAATTCCGGAGATTTCCCAGGACAAAGATATCTATGTCTGAATTTTCATACCAATCACCTTTTGCCATGCTGCCGAAAAGAATTACTGTCCGGGCTTTTTCCAAAGAAAGAAGCTTTGGCAGAAGGCCGCTTTTGTGGAGCTGATCTAATGCATAAACTCTTTTTAGAGAATAATAAACTGGATTTTTGGGGCCTACTGTAAAAAAAGGGAATTTTCCATCTTCTTTTATATGATGCAAAAGGCCCTGCAGGAGGTATTTTTTAAGCCATTTGTTTGCCACTAGTTTTGTTACTCCGGCTTTTTCTGCTATTTCAGAAAAGTGCCATTCTTTCATAGGACTGTTTTCTAAGATTAGCTTGAGTACATTTTCTTCTTTGCTTGGGCTGGCCATAAATAGTATAACTCAGATATACTATTTAAGGTTTTCTGAAAGTTTGGCTATCATCTGCTTCCAATCGGGCCTGAAAGGCTTTGGGATATAGTGGTTTGCTGTGTTTGCTATTGATTTTATTTCTTCATTGCTTAAGTCCAGTGCAATTGCTGCTTTTTTTGCATATTCTTTTTTTATTTTAATTTCAGGGCTAAGAAGATAATAAAGGTCGTAGATGTCTTTTCCTTCTTTTCTGCTAATAATGCACTCCAGCTTTTGATTTACAAGGGCATATTTTTCATAAACATCAAGAAGAGCTGAGTCATGCGGCGCAAAGCCGAAATTAACAATCTGTTTTGAATGCTTTTCACTAACTTTTCTTACATTGAATTCAATCCTTATTTTGTCCTGATGACTCAAGGGGTTAATGTAATAAAGGTCGTATCTTATTGTTGAATGCATTATTCTTGGCTTTGCTATTGTGAAGCCTGTTATTCTGCGGACAATCCTGTTGGTTTCATTAACTATTTGCCTGGGCTGCATGCCTGAATTATAATCCATGTCTATGTCCCCGGAAAAGCGCATTTTTCCTGCTTTTTTAAGGTAAATTCTGTTTATTGCTGTGCCGCCTTTTAAGACAATTCCTGGGATATTTTGAAGCTGGTAAAGAGCTTTGCTCAGCATCAGGTCTTTTGCAATAAAGTTTAGTGAAAGCTCATGCTTTGCAGAAAGGTGCCTTAGCTCTTCTATGTCCATTAGTACCACCATGAGAGTATGCTTTTTTTGCCTATGCTATTCTGGACTTTCCATTCTGGGCTGTATAAAGTCTTTTTTCCA
>PWVO01000144.1 GCA_003561825.1 Candidatus Woesearchaeota archaeon
GCGAGATAACAATAAATGCAGACACATTCAAGCTCCTGACAAAAAGCCTTGCCCAGCTCCCTGAGAAATGGCACGGGCTCCAGGACCAGGAACTGAGGTTCAGAAAAAGATACATTGACCTCATTTCAAACAGGGAGGTTTTTGACCTTTTCCTGAAGCGCTCTGAGTTTGTAAAAAACATCAGAAGCTTTCTTGACAGAATGGGATTTATTGAAGTAGAAACACCAGTGCTTGAGCATGTGCCCGGCGGAGCAGATGCAAAGCCATTTATCACACACCACAAAACACTTGACATTGACCTTTACTTAAGAATCTCGCTTGAGCTGCACCTTAAGAGGCTTATAGTAGGCGGCTATGAAAAAGTCTATGAGATAGGCAAGGTTTTCAGGAACGAAGGCATGTCAACACAGCACCTTCAGGAATTCACAATGCTTGAGTTTTACATAGCATACATGGACTACATCGAGCTCATGGACTTAACAGAAGCCTTTTACCAGGAAATAATACAGAAAACATTTGGCACACTAAAGATAAATTATGGCAATGAAGTTCTTGACTTCAGCGGCAAGTGGCCGAGAGTAGATTACACTTCCATAGTAAAAGAAAAAACAGGCATTGACATTAATATAGAGGACACAAAAGAAAAGCTTTTAAGCGCATTAAAATTAAAAGGCCTAAAACTCGGCATAGACGAAAAGCTCGGAAGAGGCAGGATAATAGACCAGCTTTACAAGCAGTATGTAAGGCCCCACTTAATCCAGCCATGCTTCCTGATAAGTCATCCTCTGGATATATCGCCTCTTGCAAAAAAGCATCCAGACAACCAAAAATTAACCCAAAGGTTCCAGATTCTGGCAGCAGGCGCAGAGGTAGGAAATGCATTCACAGAGCTCAATGATCCAATTGACCAGAGGCAGAGGTTTGAGGAGCAGATGCACTTAAGGGCCCAGGGAGATGACGAGGCCCAGATGATAGACGAGGATTTCATAGAGGCCTTAGAGACAGGCATGCCCCCCTGCGCTGGATTCGGCACAGGCATTGACAGGCTTTTCATGATACTTGCTGGCCAGCCAGGCATAAGAGAAGTAGTTTTCTTCCCCACAATGAAGCCAGAAACAGATAAGTGAAGCCAAAACAATCTATAATTCAAACTTAGATTATTAAGTTCTATTCAGCTTTTATTCCCCAAAAACCTGCGCCCATCTGTAGAAAATATGCTCAGCATCCTTGTTCCTTATAGAATTAGTCATGTCAACTCTAGTAATATAATCTTCATCAGGAAAATCAATATCCTCCCACCAGTACCCGTAATGGAAAACCCCTTTAATAGGCGGCCTTGTCTTATGCAGTGCCCTGAAAAACCCCTCATATATATTTGCCTGCATCCTGAAATCAGCGCTGTAATCCAATCCAAGGCTTTCATAATCCCATATCTCAAACCACCCATTCTCAGGATAACTGTCATAGCTAAAAGCAGAGATCATCTGAAAAATCTCAATATCTTTGTTCTCCTCAAAAAAATCCTGCGAAAAATAATCTTCAAAAAAATCCTCAAAGCTTTCAGCACTGCTGTCTTCCACATCAAAACTAAAATGCCCCCCTATAACAATGCAGTCAGCATCCTTATAGTAGTCTAATTCAGGAAAGTCTGAAATCCAGTAATCAAGGGACTTCACCATCATGCAGACCTTCCCGCCATAAACATCCCTTGCTTTGCTGATAAGCTCCCTGTTATTTCTGTTCATTAGCCCGGGGTTTCTCAAAAAATGAAAATGAACATCCTCAGGATTAACAACAATATAATCAGCATCACTCATCCTCTCTGCTTTCCCGGCCATAACACCCTGCCAGTTATTAAAAAGAAGATTCATATCCCTGTCATTAGGCGCATAATTGTCAACAGCCTTCAGAATAAGCGACCTTCCCAGCACACTGCCATCCTCCAGAGACTTGTCTGGTGAAGTGTGCCTCGCAGAAGAATCATCAAGGAAAAGGTTTATCAGGACCATAGTCTTTAATCCATACTCATTGGCAGCATCCATCTTTTTCTTAATCTCTTTTTCAGACAATGCAGTTGAATCCTCAAAAATCTCCTTGTCAACAGAAATCCTTGCATAGTCAGTGATAACCACAAAATCTGATCCAATAGAGCTTATCCTGCTGAATGTAGAAACAACACCCCTTCTAGGGTCTATGCAATTTAAAAAAGACCTGCAGACTGGCCAGAAAAAATCATTTGGCGCAACCCCCATCATAACAGAATATTCATTAGCTATGTCAGGCTTAGGGATGTAATCCACATCATCATGCTCTGGCCTGTAAAAGCTTTCCCCCTCATCCCTTACAGGAAGAATACCCATAATTCTTGTCATTAAATATCCAGAGACAGCTTCAAAGCTCATCTCCCTTTCAAAAACCTCCGGATTAACACACCAGGGAGGCTGTGGCTCAATATGTGCAGGAGGGCAAACCCCCAAAACAGTCAATATCACACCCACAACAAAAATAATTATCAAAATTGAGAAAAAAATCATCACCCCTGTGTAAGAGGATGATCCAGATCTGCCTCTTTTTTCTTCCATATCATCCAAATAATTCTATTTAAATATATAATACTTTTGTTTTTATTAAAAAATGCAATTAAAAAAAATTACTTGTTCTTTATTGCTGCATGAGCAGCTGCAAGCCTTGCAATAGGCACCCTGTAAGGAGAGCAGCTTACATAATCAAGGCCGACCCTGTGGCAGAACTCAATTGACTTGGGGTCTCCGCCATGCTCGCCGCATATCCCTGTCTTTAGCTTAGGCCTTGCGCTCCTTCCCATCTCAACTCCCATCCTGACAAGAGATCCAACACCCTCCTGGTCAAGAGTCTGAAAAGGGTCTTTCTCAAAAATATCTTTCTCGATATACTCAGGCACAAACTTGCCAACATCATCCCTGCTGAAGCCAAAAGTCATCTGCGTAAGATCATTTGTGCCAAATGAGAAAAACTCTGCATTCTTTGCAATCTGGTCAGCAATAATGCAGGCCCTTGGTATTTCCATCATAGTTCCTATCTTGTAGCTCACTTCAGCACCCTCAGCTTTTAGTATTTCTTCTGCCTTTGCCTTTGCAAGATCCTTCAGTATGTCAAACTCTTTTACATTGCCAACAAGAGGGATCATAATCTCAGGCTCAACCTCAGCACCACCTTTAGCAAGCTCAGCAGCAGCCTCTATAATTGCCCTTACCTGCATCTCAGCTATTTCAGGATAAGTTACAGCAA